>CACYBS010000095.1 GCA_902772725.1 Erysipelothrix rhusiopathiae | reverse complement strand
CCTATTTATACTTATTAAAAATCGTATCCCATGAAGGCATCATTCCATACAAAGAGTCAAAGGAAGGCATCGGATAATCCGGATTCGTTTCCCTGATTTTCATAAACGCGTCATGTAAATCTTTCATCTCCCCGGGCGCATGTTTACAATGTTCCGTAGTACAAAGTGCTCCTATTTTTGTCTTGGACATCAGATAGAAAACAAGTTTGATTCCTTCATTCAAAATTCCCGGCTCGAGTGTCTTTTCATCACCGGCAGGTCGAACAGGATAGCCTAAGCTCATTAACAGATGATAGGCATCCTTAATAGCTTCCAACATCAGTTTACGCTCGTTCCGCGTCGACTTTCTAAGATCACAATTTGTTTTGTAGCAGAGATAGACAATCGGAAGAATCATAGCTGCATGATATTTCAACCAGCTATCCATATTGTCGCACCAGGAAATAGCTACCTTACTTCCCTTGAATGTCCGCTTGATGATTCTTTTCATCTCTTTTGAAACTTCTGTTTCCGCTTTCCCAATAGTTAACATACCCTCCCCTGTATGTACTGTATTCAGCTTTCCGTTTTCTCTTGTTCCGGCAGTTGATCCAAATCCAAATAAAACCGTTTTAGGGTTTCTTGAATAGTTATGGATCTTTTCTTCCATCGCTTTTGCCGACAAGTTATTACCTGTAAGCACTACAATCGGACTATTCACCTTCGCTAAGTCCATCAGAATTTGTTCCATCTGTTTATACTGCATTACCGCAAATACGATATCATAGTGCTCCGGACCAATACCGGTAATTACGCGGGGATGATCAACGGTATCCTTTCTTTGGATATAATGATGAATCCGCAAACCGTTTTCTCTTAATGTTTGAGCCCACTTTCCTCTTGCCATGATAGTTACATCATTGCCGGCTTTACATAATGCATGAGACAGCTGTCCGCCAATTACGCCGGCTCCATAAATTAATACTTTCATAAATTCACTTCCTTAAGTTAGCTGATTCTAACTTCATTGTATCACCGGAAGATAAAAAAGAGCTATCTTTTCAGATAACTCTATACTCTTACCTTCCATCCGGCAGCCTCACGTCTTTCACCGATAAAGTTTTTATAGATTCCTTCTTCTTTCATCAATGATTCATGATTACCTCTCTGGACAATCTTACCGTGATCAATCACAAGAATCTGATCGGCGTGTTCCACTGTCTTCAAGCGGTGCGCAATCATAATAACCGTCTTTTCTTTAGTCAGCTGTTCAATCGCTTTGATCAATTCATTTTCATTTTCCGGATCCACATTGGCAGTTGCCTCATCTAAGAAGATAACCGGAGCATCCTTCATCATCGCCCTTGCGATAGAAATACGCTGTTTTTCGCCGCCGGATAAAGATGAGCCGCCTTCTCCGATCACGGTATCATACCCATTAGGAAGCGCTGTAATAAAATCATGACAGCAGGCCTTTTTAGCGGCTTCAATCACTTCCTCCATAGAAGCTTCCGGATTGCTGAAACGAATATTGTTGGCAATTGTATCATGGAAAAGATACACATTCTGGAAGACAAACGAGAAGTTTGTCATTAACGAATCCAAATCATAATCTTTCACATTCCGCTGATCCAGCATTACTTTACCGGCATCCACATCCCAAAAGCGTGCCAATAGGTTGACAAATGTAGTCTTACCGCCGCCGGACGGTCCGACGATGGCAGTCGTTGTCCTTTCCGGAATCGCAAGACTGATATCATCAATAATCTTCCGTTTATCATAAGAAAATTCGATATGCTCCGTTTCGATATCATGATGTGCAGGGACAATCTGTTCGCCTGTGATATCCATCTGAGGTGAACTTAATATTTCCTGTCCGCGCTCTACACTGACATCCACAACTCTTAGCAGCGCCGAATAATTACCGGCTGTCTCTAAACTTGCGTAAACAATAAATGCAGATATTACCATCACAACCGCCGTTAAAAGATCCATTGTACCCTGACAATAGAACAGGCAGGAAAAGCCAACCATACATACACCGGTAATCTTGGCGATCAATGTTTGAAAACTCATTCGCGGAATTAAAGTCATTTCCATATCGGTATTAATTTTCACATTATCGGATATGGCAGTGTTTAACTCTTTACTTTTCGGCCCGGTCAAATGATATGCCTTGACCTCCGTCATTCCCTGCAGATACTCCAATACCTTCTCTACCAGTTTTTCATCAGCATCTACTTTCTTAACCGCCAATGTACCGGCTGCCTTTTGGAGCTGTCCGTTTGCCAATAAGAAGGCGGCAAATCCACATAATAGAACCAAACCGATACGAACATCGTAGAACATCAACATTGCGATAATTAAGCTAGTCGTTAGTAATCCTTCACATACTAACATCACAACTCTTGTTGCGACATTTTCTAAGTTCTCCATTACATTTGTGGTAACCGATGTGATTTGACCTAATGATTTCGCATTAAAATAACCCATCGGAAGATAACGCATATGTTCGGCAATCTCAACCCGTTTTCTGGCACACGTATCATATCCTGCCTCTGTTTGTAACATAGTCGCTTTTGCCTTAATCAAACCCGCTCCGACAATACTTGTGAGCATGATTCCAAAGCTCAATAAGATATCATTCCCTGTAACAGTTTGTGCTATCAATGCTCTTACCATACACGCAATGGCCGGAATTTTGAGCGCCTCAAAGAAGGCCTGAACAACACCTAATATAATGGATACCTTAAATTTTCTGCGATTTTCTTCACCACAGAAATCAAAGAATCTTCGAATGATATCAACCATTATCCTTCACCTCCATATGTGCTTTCCACATCGTTTCATACAGGCCGTGATGGCTTAAAAGCTCTTCATGTTTTCCTTCATCGACAATCTTTCCGTCCTTGATCACATAGATACGATCCGCATCGGTTATCGTGGATAAACGATGGGCTATCACAATCAGAGTCTTACCTTCGGTGAGTTTCGATACCGAGCGCTGTATGACGGCTTCGTTTTCCGGATCGGTATATGCCGTTGCCTCATCCAGAATCACGATCGGTGCTGCTTTCAACATTGCTCTTGCGATAGAAATACGCTGTCTTTCCCCACCGGATAGATGTCCTCCGGAAGAGCCAACCAGAGTATCATAACCATTTTCTAAGCTCATGATAAATTCATGGCAGCCGCTTTCCTTTGCGGCTCTTTCCACATCTTCATCACTTGCGTTCAAATTACCCAGACGAATATTTTCTCTTACAGTCATATTGAATAGATAATTATCCTGGGATACATAGGCAATCATATCGGCATATTGCTCCTGTGGGATATTTCTTATATCCACACCGCCTAAAGAAATACTTCCATCACTTACATCCCATAACGATGCGATTAATCGGGCGATGGTTGATTTACCGCTGCCGCTAGGTCCTACTAAGGCAACATAGCTTCCTGTAGGAATCTGCATATCGATTCCATGCAGGACTTCTTTATCCTTATACGCAAAGTGAACATCCTTTAAGTTTAAATCAAGTCCGCTTATTTCTGCCGAATTTTCAGGTCGAACCATTTCTGCGGCATCCAATATGGCACGTACCTCACCGAAGATCGTTCCCATTTTTCGAAGATCATCGGAGTAACTCATCATGGTGATAATCGGTGTGATCACTCCCACGGAAAGAATGATGATGGTGATAAAATCCTGAGCGCTTAAACTTCCTGCCTTAACTAACAGTCCTCCAATCGGTAAAACCGATAACATGGTAGAAGGCATAATAACCATTGCGAAAGTAAAAGGGAAAATGCTGGCAGCCATCCAGTCGATATAAGATTTTGATGCTTCATAAGCATCATGTACAAAACGGTCATAACTGCTTTTGGTCTTGCCGAATACCTTGATGACCTGAATGCCGTTGATATATTCAACAGCCGTATCATTTAAGGCTTTAGTGGCATCGACGGTATGCAGGTAAAATTTAGCGCTTCCTGCCATCATCAAAATGTAGCAGCTAAGTCCGATCGGAATGGTCACCATACTGGCAAGACCCATACGCCAGTCAATGGTAAAGATATAAATCAAAATCACAATCGGTACTAAAAGATTGGCTGTAAATTCCGGAACAATATGTGCTAATGTCGTTTCAATCGAATCAATTCTTTCAATCAATGTAGTCTTTAAACTGCCGGAGCCCTGAGCAAGTACAGCACCTAAAGGCATCTTTGTGAGCTTTTCCGTACAGTTCTTGCGGATTTCACCCAATACCGCAAAGGTTGCCTTATGACTGGTTGCGGTAGATAAGGCATGCATCAGTACACGTCCTAACCAAAATAGTGCCATCCATAAACATTGATTTAAGTAATAGCCAAATTCTCTTTGCCCGCTCATCAATCCTTTCACCACTCCAAGGACCGCAAAGTAAGGCGCTACAGAAAAGAAGACACCGATAACAGCCAGTATGACACTTACAATATACTGTCCTCCATGGTCGCCGGTTTGGGATAATACCCACGCCATACCGGACTTTTCTTTTTGTTTTGTTTCCATATAAACCTCCATTTCTGTTTGCGAACATTTAAAAGAAATGTTCACTTTCCCAAAAACAACAGCAGCCTATCTCAAATGAGATAGGCATCAGATTCCAAATAATTCTTTCCAGCCCGGAAGGAAAAAATCTTCCACAATATCCAGGCAGCGATACGCTTCGTCTTTTGACCAGTCATGCATGAGCGGTTCAAACATGGCTGTCATATATGCACTAAGAAGCAGGTGTAATTCATTTTCCGTAATGGGTTTTTGAGCATAACCGTTTTCGCGTAACAAAGGTAAATATTCCAGCATTTTCCTTTGCGACTTTTCAATGAGTTCATGGAGATAGTTTTCGTATTTTGAGCCCTGCGCTTTGCAGAAAAGAAGGCGATACTCCTCCATATTCGGATAGATCAATCCCCGCATCATGTCAATTTGGGAATCTTTCCAAATATCGATCCGCCTTTCTTCCATTGAAGACGTATTTCTCTTGATATGTTCTGCTGTCCATCGATTGATTTTATCCACGGAAGGCTGCACCAGGATGGAAAAAAGATCTTCTTTATCCTGGCAGTGTCGATAGAGTCCGGCTGCACTCATATCACAACGCTTCCCAATACGGCGCATCGAAGCTTTTTGATATCCATATTCCATAAACTCATCGCGGGCTGCTCCAAGAACCCGGTCGTGGCTCAAGTTGATATCCTTTGGCATTTCATCTCCTTTAGTTAGCTATAACTAACTATATGTTAACAGTATTCACTATCCTCATGCAAGTATTTTTTCGCCTTTCATGATTATTTAAAGGTACTTAAGTGAATCAATGTTATAATAATTGTATCTAATATTTAAATTTTTTATGAAATGGAGGAATGATTTTATGAATAATCTGGGATTTGGAATGATGAGACTGCCTGTATTATCAGGCCCGACTGATTTTGATTTTGAAACACTCAATAAAATGGTGGATGCCTTCTTAGATGCAGGATTTACTTACTTTGATACCAGTTATGTTTATCATAACGGAAAAAGTGAAGAAGCCACCCGTAAAGCGTTGATTGAACGTCATCCAAGAGACAGCTTTACTGTAGCGACAAAATTTCCAACCTTTATGGAACTGCCGGAAGAAAAAATCGAACCTACTTTCCAAAGTCAGCTGAATAACTTGGGTGTTGACTATATTGACTATTACCTGCTTCATAATATTCAAACAGTTAATTATGACGGATACGACGGAAAAGGCGGAGTTGCGAAGACAACGCATCTCTTTGACCATGCAAAAAAATGGAAAGAAGACGGAAAGATCCGCCATTTAGGAATCTCATTCCATTCTTCCGCTAAATTATTGGACCGTATCTTAAGTGAGCATCCGGAAATCGAATTTGTACAGATTGCCCTCAATCCGATTGACTGGGACAGTGAATTGGTACAGGCTAAATTGTGTTATGATGTCATTCGCAAACACGGCCGCAAGGTTGTGATCATGGAAGCTGTTAAAGGCGGTGGATTGGCGAAACTGCCGGAAGATGCCGAAGCTGTTTTAAAAGCAGTTCATCCGGATTGGAGCATTGCCTCATGGTCTGTTCGATTCTGCTTAGAAAAGGAAGATGTTATTGCGGTACTTTCCGGAATGAGCACTTTAGACCAAGTTATCGATAATACTACAACAGCCCATGAAGCAAAACCTTTGACGGAAGAAGAAAAAGATGCCCTTACCAAAGCGATAGAAATCTATCGTGAAAGCGCACCAATCAAGCAGAGTGAAATCGATACCTATAAAGGTCTTTTGTATCATGGAGTTCCTGTCACAGCGATTTTGCAGGCTTACAGCATCTGTCAGATTCAACCGGATCCGGGTTTCTCCGATGACAACAACTACTTGAAAAATGCCTTTGCGGAAGCGGAACACGTTGATTTCCACAACGGTCTTACCAAGCAGACTGTTATTACAGCGGATGGCAAAGATATCACGGAAATGGTAGAAAAAGCTGTTGCCTGGTTAACAGAAAATACATTCTAAAAAGAAAAGATCCTTCGCAGGATCTTTTTCTTATTCACCGAATTCTTTGGCAACAGTCTCAAGTAATGAGCGAATCGGTAAATGCTGAGGACAAACTCTTTCGCACTTACCGCATTTAATGCAGTCGGACGCTTTGCCGTGACCTGTAGTTGCTCTTTCATAATAATGGCTGACATTCCAGTCATCTCTGAGTTTTTTTCCGTTATAGCTGGAGAATAAATCCGGAATTAAAATATTTCTTGGGCAGCTACTTTCTTCAATACAGTAACGGCAGGCAGTACATGGAATGGCATTCATGCTGTTGTATACAGCGCAAACCTTTTTCACAGCAGCCATTTCTTCATCATTTAATGGTTCAAAGTTTTCCATAAAGGAAATATTGTCCATCATCTGTTCCATATTACTCATACCGGAAAGGACAACGGCAATATTTTTAAATCCGGCCGCAAAACGAATCGCATAGCTGGCATTGGATCCACCGTTTAATGCATCCAAAGCCTCTTGTGCCTTGGCAGGTAAATTCACAAGGCTTCCGCCTTTTACCGGTTCCATTACTAGTACCGGCTTATCGTGTTTTTCGCAAACCTCATATACCCTTCTTGATTCTACAGCAGCGCTGTCATAATCAAGATAGTTAAATTGAATCTGTACGATTTCAATCTCCGGATATTCTGTCAGGATTTTTTCTAATACATCCGCCTTGTCATGGAAGGAGATGCCAACATGTTTTACCAATCCTTCCTTTTTGAGCTCAAAGGCAGTCTCATATGCTTTACACTTTTTGAATTTTTCATATACAGTGCTGTTTTGCGCATGCATCAAATAGAAATCAAAATAATCTACGCCGCAGATTTCTAACTGGCTTTTCAATAATGGACGGATATCCTCCTGTTTATTGAAGTAAGAACCAGTAAGTTTATCGGTTAAAATATAGCTTTCTCTTGGATGACGGGATGTCAAACATTCTTTAACCGCTTGCTCGCTTTTTCCTGAGATATAGCCATGTGCCGTATCAAAATAATTAAATCCATGTTCCAAGAAAACATCGACCATCTGTTTAGTCTGTTCAATATCAACTTCTGAACCATTCATCGGAAGCCGCATCATTCCAAAACCGAAGTTCTTTTTAATTTCTGTAAATCTTTCCATCCTTCTGTCTCCTTTTATCCTTAATTATATTAAACACTATACATATCAAAAAAAACAAATACTAATATGATATAGGAATATATGCGATTTTGTTATGAAATACATCCATCGGCAGCATAGATTATTTATCCGATAAGAGTTGGTATAATTATCAACAATAATGAACCTATTTAACCAAATATAAAACCTATTGTGTTCATTTTTATTTAATATTAAACTTTTTTACAGTATAATATGCTCAAGGAGGTATAATATGGCACAAGCTACTTTTAGTGTCCGGATGGATGAACAATTAAAGAAACAATTTGATCAACTATGTCAGGAATTTGGAATGAACGCAACAACCGCAATCAATGTTTTTGCGCGGGCTGTGGTAAGACAGCGGAAAATTCCTTTTGAAATATCAGCCCCAGATCCGGAAATCACAAGAGAGGGTGCAATGCAGGCTTTTATGTCCTTGAGAGAACAAGCCAAAAAGAATAGTGTATCCGGAATGAGCTTAGACCAGATTAATGCTGAGATTAACGATGCTAGAAATGGAATAAACGAATGATCTGTTACGCTGTATTTGACACCAATGTCATTGTTTCAGCTTTATTATCCAAAAAAGAAGATTCTGCAACAGTATTAGTTATCCAAAAAATGTTAGCAGGTGATATCATCCCCGTTTATAGTAATTCAATATCGAACGAATACCGTGAAGTTCTTCATCGTAAAAAATTTCATTTTGACCCGGGAACAGTTGATTACTTTATAAGTGCTGTAGAAAAAATAGGTATATTAGTGGACCCCACACCTTTAGATATCACACTCCCGGACATGAAGGATCTTCCTTTTTATGAGGTAGTTATGGATACAAGAGAAGAAGATGCATACCTTGTCACAGGCAATATGAAACATTTTCCTTCGAAACCCTTTATCGTAACTCCAAGAGAACTTTTAGACATTCTGGAGACACCCTCTCCAAGAGAAATAATAAAATGAACAATGAACACTATTAAAAATAACATCCCGGATCGTAAACATCCGGGATGTTTCTTTATAGAAAAAATCTTCATTTGCACACTTAGTGTAAAGTATTTGTGGAATAAATACTAAATGTTCCTATAAATCATCAGAAATACAAATCTTAAATATACAAGTAAGATTG
>CACYBS010000094.1 GCA_902772725.1 Erysipelothrix rhusiopathiae | reverse complement strand
GTCATATCGTAACCGGCATCCTTCAACATAGTATAGAAGTTATAGTTGTCTTTCAAAAAGTCATCCTCTCCTCCGCAGGACATATAGCCCTTTGGAAGCGATACCTTATTTTCGATACACTTTTTGGCAAGCGTAACCGGATCGTATTCCGGTCTGTTTCCTACAAAGGTAGATTGAATACCTGCCGAGAATGTTCCGAATGCATGGAATTTTTCCGGATTACTTAATACATGGACCAATGTTCCAAAGCCACCCATAGAAAGCCCGGCAATGTAGGTATCCTCCGGCTTACGGGAAATTGGAAACATACCACATACAAAATCAAAAAGCTCTTCTTCTATAAAATCATAGAACCTGTCGGTTGCGGTTTCATGATTGACATAAGACTTGTTCTCTGCAGAAATATTGACTACCGCAATATTTCTTTCCTCAGCATACATTTCAATACCGGTATAACCGGTCCATGTCGCATGGTTATTGCCCATGCCATGGAACAGATACAACACCGGATATTTATCCTTTTTGGTATGGGAACAATCCGGTTTTGCCTCCATCATGTCTTTTAAAGTAAAACCCTCGGGTATGGGTTTGCCAAACCCAAGAGATTCCGGAATTGTCACACTGGGAATCACTACCGTGATATCAACAGCTCTTTTTAATGTATACGAGATAAAATTACAGGTAAATTTTGCCACTAGTCGATGTCCTCGCCGTTGGACTTATAAACCTTCTGCATGTAATAGAAGGAATCTTTCTTCTTACGTGAGAAATCGCCGGTTCCATCATCGTAGCGGTCTACGAAAATGAAGCCATAACGCTTACGCATTTCACCGGTTCCGGCTGATACTAAATCGATATGACCCCAAGGCTGATAGCCCCAAAGTTCAACACCATCTAAATCAATGGCATCCTTCATAGCCTTGATATGGTCACGCATATATTCAATACGGTATTCATCATGGATGGATCCATCTTCTTCTACAACATCAATTGCGCCGATTCCGTTTTCAACAATCATCAAAGGAATGTGGTAGCGATCATACATCTGTGATAAGGAAATTCTAAGTCCCATCGGGTCAATCTGCCAGCCCCAGCGGTTTGCCTCCAGATAAGGGTTCTTACCGGCATTAACCTGGTTACCTGCAGTTTTTTCGGCATTTGGATCAGCAGAAGATGTTCCTGTTGCGTAGTAACTGAATCCGATGTAGTCAACAGTACCCTTTGCGATCACATCAAGATCGCCATCTTCCATTTCGATTGTCACATTATTTCTTTCAAACCATTTCTTCATATAGTTTGGATAATATCCGCGAACCTGTACATCAATATAGAATTCTTTGAAACGCATATCGATGATTGACTGCATTACATCATCCGGCTGACATGTCAAAGGATAGCTTGGTCCATAGGCAACCATCATACCGATCTTATTGTCCGGATCAATTTCATGACCGCGTAAAACTGCCTTAGCGGAAGCTACAAAACAGTGATGGATAGCCTGGTAGCGAACCTGTGGATCTACAGAGTGGATACCTAACTGCATCCAGGAACGTAAAATATTAATTTCGTTGAAAGTCATCCAATATTTGATACGGCCTTTAAAGTGTGTAAATAATACATCCGCAAAGTGAACAAAATAATCGATTACTTTACGACAATGCCATCCATCTAATTCATCAGCCAATACCATCGGTACATCAAAGTGAGCAATTGTTACGATTGGTTCAATACCGTATTTTAGACATTCATCTACAACGGCATCGTAGAATTTTAAACCTTCTTCATTTACTTTCTCTTTTCCGTCCGGAATAACGCGGGACCAGCTCATAGAGAAACGGAAGGAATTCATTCCCATTTCTGCAAACAGAGCTATATCTTCCTTATAATGATGATAGAAATCTGTTGCCTGATGAGAAGGATAATAAATATCCGGAATAATGTAACCTACTGCACCTTCCGGTAAAGATGCTTCTCTTGGAAGTTCTAAAATCTCTCCTTCTTTTGTCTTAACTGTGTACATGCGGGGATGATCTCTGTCTCCTCCCTTAATCGCATCGGATGTCGCAAGGCCTCTTCCGCCTTCTAAATAGCCACCTTCGTATTGGTTAGCTGCGGTCGCTCCACCCCATAAAAAACCTTTTGGGAAACCCATATATATTCTCCTTTCAAGTAAATAAATATCTACTATTATTTTACTGAAAAAATCTGTAAAAGAAAACATAAAAAAAAAGCAGTCACACTACCGGGTGGAAATCCTCCGGGGATTTCAAAATGGTTGACATAGTGTACTGCTCGTTTTTTATTTTAACGCAATAATTATAATTTGAAAACCTTATTTCTGTTGAGGACGAAGTGCATAAATCATAACGCCGGTTCCGATGACTGAAACAATAGCGCCAATCAACAATGTTGTGCTCGGTCCCAGAGCGTCAATCATAAAACCGCCTAACAGAGAGGCAAAGACACCCGAAGCTGTCATAGCCATTGTAACCAGAGCCTGACCCTTAACAGAATCTTCCTTATTGAAAATTTGATTTACATAATAAACCGATGCCGGGATAAAGATCGCATAGGCAAACATCTGGAAGAACTGGGCAACGTAGATCATAAACATGCTCTTAGCAAGCCATGTGATGATATGCTTCACAGTAAACATAACACCGGAGAAAATCAATAAAGATGAAATGTTGACCTTATTTTTAATTCTTTCCAGAGCTGTCATAGATACAAGTTCTAAAATCGCAGCTAAGAATACCGCAATACCCATATCCGATGTAGTACCGCCGACGTTTTCAATAAAGTAAATAAAGAAGTTATTGATCATCATATGATCCAGATAAACCAACAAGAAACCACCTAAGAAGATCATAAACATAGAATGATTTCTTAAGAATTCGATTGTACTTCCTGTAGGCTGCTCGGCAGGAACACTTCTTTTAATTCTTTTTCTGCCCCGTACTCTAAATCCGTTAATCTGCGGAATTAAACCGGCAAGGATCACAACATATAGAATTGGTAATAATTTCGGGCTGATATGAGCTACCACAAATCCCATGATCAAGGATGTGATTGCGTAAGCAGCTGAGCCGATACCGCGGGCAAGTCCGTAATTTAATTGAATTCCGTAATCTTCAAACGCAAATGCCAGGGTATTCAGTATTGGCATCATGCACATTAATGCCGCATTCAACAACACGAACAAAACGGCCGTGATAAAGGAAATATCTACCAACGATGCGATCAAGATCGCCAGTGAAATCACAATTCCGCATAATGCCAATAACACCAGAACTCTATTTAAAGACAGATGTTTTTTATCCACAAAGGAAGCCAATGCCGGCTGTGCAATAGTTGTAACAATACTTCCTATGGCCATGATGATGCCGATTTGTGAAGATCCAAATCCAAGCGAGCCTAAATAAACAGCCGCAAACCCCAGAATGCAGCAAACAATGGCGAAGTAGCCGGCTTGTATGATGGCATACTTCATGTTTAAATCTCTGTTCTCCATTTTTTCTCTCCTTGTATTAGTACTACTATCAGTATATTACAAATTAAGAGATTTTATGAAAAAAATGTGATTAATTCCCATGAACAAATGTTTTAAATATGTAGTCTGAATCTGAATTCATACATCCCCACGAATCGACAATTTGCATAAACCAGCTCTCTTTCTCAAAATAACGATGCGCTTCCAGAAATATATGTTTTCCTCCATCCTTAAAATTCTCTCCGCTATATACTCCCTGGCTAAGTTTACAAATTCCCCGCTTGTCAAAATAGTCATCTAAAATCTCGTAACATAGTTTTAAATCCATCTTTTTTTCTTTGGATTTATCCTTATTGAATACAAATTCCATACGCATTTCGCTCACCTCATCTTATTTATAAAATGAAATGTGCCATTATCAATGCATAAAAAAAAGGATGAATTTTCATCCTTAAATAAAATAAACACTGTTCACATTCTTGTGTTGGGAAATATCATTAAACAATTGATTAACATCGATGTGCTTATTAAATGATATTCGTATTTCAACCCGCATCAGATCATCACCTAAGTTTGTTACGTTGGTCACCTGGTAAGAGATTCCTTTTTGTTTAAAATATTTACGTAAACGAACGACACTGTCATCGCCGGAGCGAAGTTCAACCGCAATATTTTGATTCATTCTCTGGCTGACCAGATTTGAAGAATCATTTAATAAAAATTGTATTGCCAAAATAAGAATTGATGAAGCAAGAGCAACAGGATACAGTCCGCATCCAATGGCCATTCCGACTCCGGTAGTAGCCCACATGCCCGATGCCGTGCTAAGTCCGGAAACATTACCATGGCGTACAAAGATAACACCGGCTCCCAGAAATCCCATTCCCCCGGCAATACCGGCAGCCACGCGGGAGGCATCATAATCAAATCCTTCAAAACCGTAGATAGAAACGATTGTCATAATGCAGGAAGATAAACTGATGATCGCATGAACACGGAATCCGGCGCCTTTATTATGTGCGTGTCTTTCATATCCGATCATCAAACCGCAAACAATGGATAATATCAGGCGTATTACCATCGTCACATCATCAAAATCAAAAGTCACAAAATCTCTCCTTTGTTTCTTTTATTATAACGAAAAAAAGAGAATCTTGCGATTCTCTTATTAGTCTTTATCCTTAATTTCTGCATGCCATTCCTGAAGTGATTTCAGATATGTCTTCGGATGTTCAATCACATAGTGAATACCGTTGGCAGCAGCCATAGCTGCAGCTGTGGTAGTCATATAGGTGATCTTTGATTTAACAGCTGCCTTACGCAGGTAGGAATCATCATGAACACCTGTCTTACCAATCGGTGTATTCACAATTAAGTTGATGTCACCATTGGTAATGTAGTCAGACATATTCGGACGGCCTTCATAAATCTTCTTGATTGTCTTAACCGGAATACCGGCAGCTTCAATCGCCTTGGCAGTGCCTGCAGTAGCCATTACTTTAAAGCCATCGCGATATAAGGACTTCGCAGCTTCTACTGCCTCTTCCTTATCCTTATCGTTGACTGTAATCAGCACTGTTCCTGATGTAGGAAGCGGTGATTTAACAGCTTCGTATGCCTTGAAGAAAGCTTCACCATAGTAATGCGAAATACCTAATACTTCACCGGTAGAGCGCATTTCCGGACCTAATACCGGGTCAACTTCCGGGAACATATTGAATGGGAAAGCAGCTTCCTTTACACCGTAGTAAGGGATATTCTTTTCCTTCAAGTTTGGAACCGGGCTTGGCTTACCTGTTAATTCACTGGTAATGATCTCCGTAGCTAACGGTACCATGCGGATATTACATACCTTAGATACTAAAGGTACGGTACGGGAAGCACGTGGGTTGGCTTCTAATACGAACACTTTGCCATCTTCAATCGCATACTGCATATTCATCAAGCCGCGAACATGCATTTCTTCAGCAATCTTACGGGTATATTCTTTAATGGTTTCCACATTTTCTTCAGAAATATGCACACTTGGAATGATACATGCAGAGTCACCGGAGTGAACACCGGCTAATTCGATATGCTCCATAACGGCCGGTACAAAGGCATGTTTACCATCGGCAATCGCATCTGCTTCACATTCCATCGCATGATGTAAGAAACGGTCGATCAGAATCGGGCGGTCCGGTGTAACACCAACGGCAGCCTTCATATAACCTTCCATATCATCATCATCGTATACAACTTCCATACCGCGTCCGCCTAATACGTAGCTTGGACGTACCATAACCGGATAACCAATGCGGTTGGCGATTTCCTGCGCTTCTTCAACAGTTGTTGCCATTCCGGATTCCGGCATCGGAATATCCAGTTTTTCCATCATCGCACGGAATTGGTCACGGTCTTCAGCTAAGTCGATAACAGCCGGGCTGGTTCCTAAGATCTTAACGCCGTTAGCTTCCAGCTGACCTGCTAAGTTAAGTGGTGTCTGGCCGCCGAATTGGGCAATAACACCTAACGGTTTTTCTTTTTCATAGATCGAAAGAACATCTTCTAATGTAAGAGGTTCGAAGTATAACTTGTCGGATGTATCGTAGTCAGTTGATACAGTTTCCGGGTTACAGTTAACAATGATTGTCTCAAAGCCAAGTTTCTTTAACGCTTTTGCGGCATGTACGCAGCAATAGTCAAATTCAATACCCTGACCGATACGGTTTGGACCACCGCCCAAAATCATGATTTTCTTAGTATCGGTGTTTACCGGGTTGTTGTCGGCTCCGTTATATGTTGAATAATAGTAAGCAGAATCCTTGGTAGAGGATACATGAACGCGGTCCCAATGCTCAGTTAAACCGATGCCTAAGCGCTGTTTACGGATATCATCTTCAGACATTTCTAAGATCTGAGATAAATATTTATCTGAGAATCCATCTTTCTTCGCACGAACTAAGGCTTCATCAGTAATAGAACCCTTTGTCTTTAATAATTCTTCCTCTTCTTCAACCAGATCTTTCATCTGTTCGATAAAGTATTTCTTAACATTTGTAAGTTCATGAATTTCATCTACTGTAGCACCCTTACGAAGCGCTTCATACATGATGAAATGACGTTCGCTGGATGGTGTATTTAACATCTGCAGCAATTTTTCTTTAGGCAGCTGGTCAAAATTAGATGCATGACCTAAACCATAACGGCCTGTCTCCAGAGAACGGATTGCCTTTTGGAAAGCTTCCTTATAGTTTTTACCGATGGACATGACTTCGCCCACCGCACGCATCTGCGTACCTAATTTATCTTCAACACCCTTGAACTTTTCAAAAGCCCAGCGTGCAAATTTAATTACTACATAGTCTCCATCCGGTACATATTTATCCAATGTTCCGTATTTACCGCATGGAATTTCATCCAATGTTAAGCCGCATGCCAGCATAGCGGATACCAGCGCAATCGGGAAACCGGTTGCCTTGGAAGCTAATGCGGAAGAACGGGATGTTCTCGGGTTAATTTCAATAACGATAATTCTTCCTGTCTTCGGGTCATGGGCAAATTGTACGTTGGTTCCACCGATGACCTGAATGGATTCTACAATACGGTAAGCCTGTTCCTGTAAACGATCCTGTGTTGCCTGGTCAATGGTCAACATTGGAGCGGCACAGAAAGAGTCACCGGTATGAACACCCATCGGGTCAATATTTTCGATGAAACATACAGTAATCATATTTCCCTTGGCATCGCGAACGACTTCAAGTTCCAGCTCTTCCCAGCCTAAGATAGACTCTTCGACAAGAACCTGGCCAACTAAGGAAGCCTGTAAGCCGCGGGCACATACTGTTTTTAATTCTTCTTTGTTGTAAACCAGACCGCCGCCGGCTCCGCCCATTGTATAAGCAGGACGTAATACAACCGGATATCCCAGTTCATCGGCAATCTTCAGTGCTTCATCAACGCTGTAAGCAACTTCAGAGCGTGCCATTTCAATACCCAGGGATTCCATGGTCTGTTTAAATTCAATACGGTCTTCTCCGCGTTCAATGGCATCTACCTGAACACCGATGACCTTAACGTTATATTTATCCAAAATACCAGCTGATGCTAACTCGGCACATAAATTTAATCCGGACTGACCGCCTAAATTTGGAAGCAATGCGTCCGGTCGTTCTTTTTCAATGATCTGCTCTAAACGTTCTTTATTGAGTGGTTCAATATAAGTCACGTCTGCCATTTCCGGGTCCGTCATAATAGTTGCCGGATTGGAATTGACCAATACGATCTCATAGCCTAAATTTCTGAGTGCCTTACAAGCCTGCGTGCCTGAATAGTCAAATTCACAAGCCTGTCCGATAATAATCGGACCGGATCCGATAATTAAAACCTTATGTACATCATTTCTTTTGGGCATAACATCCTCCTAGTTTTCAAACTTTCTTGTCTATTATAGTATG
>CACYBS010000093.1 GCA_902772725.1 Erysipelothrix rhusiopathiae | reverse complement strand
ATACAACCTTTTATCTAACCATCCAAACGATTATCCAAAAAAGATTATCCTTTTTAGATAATTTTCCTTTTCAATGTAACTTTTAAGACTCAAAGGAGGAATGCAGGAATCTGATTCAACTGATATTTTTCCGTTCTTCCGTTTATTGTCTGTTTCTTCCGTTATAAAACTACATTTTGTTTAATTTGTACCAAATTTGTACAATATCCACGCGTAGCGTGCTTTATTCTTTTGATCGCCTACGGTCTTGAAGTGCTTTCTTTATTTTCTTATTCATATTGCGCTGTATCTATTACGAGTTTTATATCGAAGGGAATTAGACTACTATTTAAACAACCAATAACGTGCTATTTGGGGATGGTGTAATAAGAAAATGCGGAAAACCTTTTCAATAATACTTACACGTCTATTACTAGTCAGATATTCAAATAGGTATTTCTTTTCATATTCCCTACACTTCTGGTAAACTGCAGACTTATCACCATTTGAAATGCTATAAACCCTATAACGAACCATCCATCTGAAAAGATCCATCAAGACATAATCTCTGTATTGTTCCCCAATTGAATCATCCAAATACTTATTATACATCTTTAACGTGCACAGAATATTTAAGTTTCTAGTAGTTGTTGAATTAGAAAGAGAATTTGGTCTGCTGGTAACATAAAAGAACAGCGGACAATCTACAAAGACTGCTTTCTTTACTTTCAGAAAAGTTCTAAAGTTAAAGTCACGATCTTGACTCCTTGTATAATCTTCACACCATATATCCTCTATTAACTCCCGTTTGTATAGTTTGTTCCATTGAAAACTCATCAAAAGCCTTTCTCGATTTGAATACATAAGGCTATGCATGATTTCGTCACGCGACATGCTTCTACATCCTGGACTCCCCAATGCTTTACAATTGTCCTCATTACTTTTTGAAGTTGGTTTGAAATCTGCTATGGCCAAGTCACAATCATTATTCTGACGGATAACGCTCAATAACAATTTAATCGCATCAACATGCATGTAGTCATCTGCGTCAGCAAATAACAAATAATCTCCTTTCGCTATTTCTTTCCCAGAATTCCTAGCCGCCCATAAGCCACGATTCTCCGAATGATGAATCACTTGCCACCGCATGTTCTGAACTGCATACTCCTCACAAATCCTTCCAGAGCCATCTGTAGATCCATCATCTACCAAGATTACCTCGATATTCCCATACGTCTGATCCTTTATCGCATCGAGGCATACATGCATGCAGTCCTCAGAATTATAGACCGCCACTATTACTGATACACAAGGCCCTTCTGTATATATACTTCTTTCCGCCATCTATAAGTTCAAAGTGAATGTACAAAATCTATGATTTTACGGATACCTTTTGCAATTATATCCTCATCCATCGTAAAAGCTAATCTGACATAATCATCACACATTTCTCCATAGGTTTTCCCTGGTACAACAGCAACATGTGCCTTTTCTAACAAGCGATAAGCAAACTCCTCTGATTTCATTCCTGTTTTTGAGATGTCAATCATCATATAGAATGTCGCTTGAGGTTTAATATAATGCAATATACTTTGTTGGTCCAACAAACTCATCATCAAATCCCGCCGTTTAGAAAAAACGTCTTTTATACCAGAGGTGTAGTCTATATCAGTTCTAAGAGCCTCTAAAGCTGCAAATTGCGAGGGAAGCGGAGCACAAGCAACTACATTCTCTTGGAGTTTTGTCATCGCTGCAATCATTTCTGGGAAAGACATCACATATCCTAACCTCCACCCTGTCATACAGAACTCCTTGGACATGCTGTTAACATATACAGTCCTATCTTTCATTTGAGGAAGAGAAGATATACTTCTTGGGCGAGGTATTCCATCATATACAAGACATTTGTAAACCTCATCAGTAATAACTACTAAATTGTTATTGATTGCTATATCTGCAACCTCCTGGATATATTCTTCGGAGAAAACAATGCCCGAAGGATTACACGGTGTGTTTAGGATGATTGCCTTCGTCTTGGAGTTAATCGATTCCTTTATAGATTCTATGGGACATACCATACGATGATGGGCAGAGTTGTACTCAACAATGATTGGCGTTCCGCCACACATCATCACCATCTGCTCATAATTCACATAATATGGTGCTGGTATAACTACCTCATCGCCTTTATTTAGTAATGTCAATAAAGATAGATATAAACCCTCCATCGCACCTACTGTGACGATGATCTCGGAAGTACTATAATTAAGACCCTCTCTCTCTCTTACATATTTACTGATTGCCTCTCTCAGTTCAAGTAATCCAGCATTTTGAGAGTATCTTGTCTTATTGTTCATTATGGCATCACAGCCAGCTTGCTTAATTCCTAATGGAGTAGGAATATCAGGATCTCCTAATGTGAAATCCACCACATCGTCATACTCTTTCGCCATATTATACAACTCTCTTATTAATGATGGTTTAATGAGCTTTGTACGTCTAGACAATTCAATTGTGGGCATCTTGTTTTTCATAGGGTATCAACAGTTTTGAGCCTAATAGTGCATCGTATTCTTCAGGATGGAAGTTAATAAGCCCACTCCCTGGCGTAAACGTTAATTCTCCAAAATACAGTTTTTCCCCGATTGAATAAAAGTCAACACGTACATTTATTAGTCCACGAGACAAAACTGCTGCCAATTCTATCATTCTATTCAAGCACTTTGGTTTAGGGATTTCAACCGATGCGTCATTCGGCGAAGTCATATAAAAATCGATATAATTCCAATTCAGATCATACACATTGAGTTTATGACCAACATACCT
>CACYBS010000092.1 GCA_902772725.1 Erysipelothrix rhusiopathiae | reverse complement strand
ATGACGCATTTCTTCCCTTTAAAACAATCCTTGGCAGTAAATAAGGCATATCCGTCTTCGGTTGGCTCCACCCGTTCAATATCCGTATCAAAGAAGAAATCTACCTTCTCTTTTAAATCGGCATACATCTTCTCTAAGATCTCATAATTGATATCGGTTCCTAAATGTCTTACCTTTGCCTTTAAAAGGTGCAGGTTATTTTGAAGACATTTTTTGGCGATAGCGGGATCGGAATTCACATACAGCTTGGCCTGGTTTCCACCGTAATGACAGTTGATGGAATCCACATATTCCATGAGTTCAATGGCCTTTTCATGGCCGATATAATCGTATAAATTGCCTCCAAATTCATTGGTAATGTTGTATTTTCCATCACTGAATGCCCCTGCCCCGCCAAAGCCGGACATAATGGAACATACCGGACAATGAACACAGTTTAAAATTTTTTTACCGTCAATCGGACAGTGCCTTTTTTCAAGTGCATGTCCTTTTTCAAATATTGCGATAGAGAGATTCGGCTGTAAATTTAACGCTTCATAAGCGGTAAAAATACCACCCGGACCTGCTCCGATGATGACTAAATCATACATAAAGAAATTCCTCCTTACGCTCTATATCCTATTGTACAACACATATGCTAAAATTAAAAAAAAAAGGAGAGCGATATGAGTAAAGTAATTTTCTTAGACGTTGATGGAACTTTGATCAACTACAAGACAGAAACACCGGAATCCGCAAAAATTGCGATTGATAAGGCACGTGCCAATGGACATCATGTTTATATCTGCACCGGCTGTTCCAAAGCTGAAATTCTTCAAAGAGATCTGCCGGATCTAGATGGAATGATCGGAGCTAACGGAGGTTACGTAGAAGACCATGATGAAGTACTGCTTCATCAAAGCCTGACTTACGACCA
The DNA here is from genome assembly GCA_902772725.1 of Erysipelothrix rhusiopathiae. GTDB lineage: Bacteria > Bacillota_I > Bacilli_A > Erysipelotrichales > Erysipelotrichaceae > RUG11795. The sequence goes on along the minus strand of CACYBS010000092.1, from coordinate 8,555 downwards.
GACAAAACATGTCGTAGACTGGTGCACCGAAAGAAATATGGGATTTATCTTAGAATGTAACTCCGGACGCTATGTAGATCCGATCTTTATGGAACAGGGACCGGATGCCTTTGTACGCTATAAAGAAGGAAAAGGCGCATCCGATGCCAATGCTGACTTTGAAAGAGAAAGAATCAAGACCCAGTTCTTTTATGTAGAAGGCGATGACAGATATCGTGATGGTGTCAATAAGATCAGCTTTGTCTTACATTCCTACCAGGACCATCTCGATTCTAAAGAAGAGTTTAAAGATATGATCGCAAATACCTGGGGCGGTAAAGGTGAACTTGCGATTTTTGGTGATTTAGGACCTCAGGGCATCACCAAGAAAAAAGCCATTGAAGTTCTTCTTAAACATCTGGGAGCAAATGTTGAAGATACGATTTCCTTTGGGGATGCGAAGATCGATTTATCGATGTTTGAATTATGTAATTTCAATGTTGCGATGGGAAACGGCGGACCGGAAATTAAGGAAGCAGCAGATTATATCACCGATGATGTCGATGATGACGGTCTATACAATGCCTTTAAATATTTGAATTTATTCTAAGAAACAAACAGCCCGTTTTTTCAAACAGGCTGTTTTCTTATGCGATGATTTCTTGGGCAAACTTAGCGGCAGCAGCTAAATCAGTGGCATCCGGTTTACCTTTATGAAAGCCTTTAAATTCCCCTTTACAGTGAAATTCACGCGGGTCCATTGGAATACCTACTTTATCGGCTTCGGCTTTGACCTTTTTATAGGTAGAATTTAACATCGCAGCAGAGCCGAAATTCACAATCTTTCCGACCAGATTTTTATCCAGGGAAGCTACAAATTTGCGCACCTCCGGATCAATGGTAAAGGCATAATATGAATTTCCCAGAAACAGGATATCCACCGGTTCACTCACCGGAACATCGATTGATAAAGCCTCGACTCCGATGGCGTTTGCGATGGCTTCGGCAAGACGCTTGGTATTGCCGGATTTCGTATAATAACGTACGGCTGTCTTCATTATTTACCAACCTTTTCTCCACCAACAATCACTACATTCATCGGGTCGACTTCAATTTTCTGCCATACACCGGACTTAATATACGGTTCACTTTCCAGATAGGCATCCAGTTTTGATTTATCATCAACATCTAATACTAAGACGGATCCTTTCATATTGCCGTTTTCATCCAACAGACCGCCACCGCACAAAATCTTTCCGTCGATTGTCTTTAAATTTTCTAAGTGGGCAGCACGAACCTGCATCCGTTTTTCCAACATATTTTCACCGTCATAGGCTTTAATAACATACTGCATATTTATTCTCCTTCCTTAGGAATGATTGCGAGTAATTTTATATATAAATCAAACATATCCTTTTTCCGGGTAAGTCCACCCTGCACAGACATATGATCTCCATGCACCGTGTCAAAGACATTCCAAATACCCGGTTGAATATCATTTTCATCCAGCTTTTTTTGCGGATCGTTGATTGGAGCACGCGCAGAAACCGTATTGACTAAACCATCGTTTTCCAACCATTTCTCATCAACGGTGATACCGCCTCTTGTCGTGCCGGTCCATGCACCCATCAGGTAAGCATGTCTTGTATACAAAGGTTCGATTTCTTTTAAGATGGGTTTATGGCAGCCATCGATATCCATTCTAGTTATGCTGAAAGGAATCGAGAAATAGTAAATATCCGGATGAATCTTCCACTTTTCATTCCATTTCATCGCCTGGTCAATATGCATATCCCAGGCCGCATAATCTCTTTTATCGCGATTGTCATCATTTCCTGCACTGTTTCTTTTCATGATTTTATAGGTAATCTTAGACCACCATGGAACTTCAATCGAATCCATATCAAAGTTTGGATCTTCCGTTAAATCGTAGGCACTGGTGCCATTTAATGGGGATGCCAGTGTTACAATCGCATGGATCTTATCGGCATTACCGCCCTTGAAAAAATCCGAGCAGTCTTTTGTCTTCTGTTCTTCTTTATCACCGTTAATCATAAGATCGACAAAACTGCGGATGGTGGCTCCTCCAAAAGAATGTCCGATAAGTACTAATTTAGTATCCTTATCCCAATTCTCAATCAAAGGACGTCCGGTAAAATCAGGACCAAAGCGCTTATGACGATAAAATAGGCTATGTGATTTGCCATAATCAGTTCTGGTTCCTGTTAATTGGGCATAGAGCTCGCAAGCTCTGTCCCAGGCGCTTCCTGCAGGATCTACCGAAGCCGCATAACTTGGATATCCTTTTTCATTTAAGGCCTTGATATAATCCCCGTTTCGCATACCCCAGTATGGCGTTCTGTTATTTCTTTGGTCATAGCTTCCCCATCCGGATAATCCATGGACAAAAATATATTTCAACATAAAATACCTCAGACTCTGTTTTTCCAATACTCACCGATCGGCTTTGAACTTTCTTCAATTGTCCACGGCACTTCATGGCGTTCAAAATAGCCGATGACTTCCCCGTTTTTATTTCTTACCGGCGTAAAGAATTCTCTTTCGCCGGTCTTACGGTTATATGTTTCAAACATCTCGTCTTCACCGGCATCAGCCCGTCTTAGAAACTCTTCAATTTTCGGTTTGGTACTTTCATTATGGCAGTTAAATAATGAATTGCCGATAATTACACGCTGACCGTATCTTCTCTTTGCGGTATCATTCATAAAGCGAACAGTGTGTGTTCTGTCTACAAATACAATTTCATAAGGATAGGCATTGATAATACCTAATAGTACTTCTTCGTTAATGTCCATATTAATTCCCTTCGTATACGTGAATAGTCCAGTCTATGTACGATTCGGTGCTGTGCATAAGGATCCTTCCGTTCTCTTCTTTGACATAGATTTTGATAGATCGTTTTGCCTTCTCATCCCAGATTTCACATTCAGCCTTTCCTTTCGGTAAGAACCAATAAAGTTCAGAATGTTTAAGATAATCATAATCCGGTCTGTTTTCAACTGTACCAATTGCCATTAAAGTATTTTCTTTAATGAAAACCGGTAAATGGAAATAATCATATGTCTCGCTATACCAAGAACATCCTTCTTTTACTGTATCATCTAATAGATTATACCATTCTCCTTGAGGAAGATAGTAATCTGCTCTTCCCTGTTCATTAAAAATCGGAGCTACTATCATGGAATCACCTAACATATACTGCATATCAAGATATCGGCAGGCCATATCATCCGGGTAGTTAAAGAACATCGGACGCATTACCGGAATACCGGTTTGATGTGCCTTTACGGCATTCATCCAATAATACGGCATCAGACGATTTTTTATAGAAGAAAACTGTCTTGCCACAGCGCAGGACTCCGCGTCAAAGAGCCATGGCACCCGATAGGTATCCGATCCATGAAGACGGCTGTGGGTGGAAAACATACCAAACTGCAGCCATCGTTTATATACATCCGGTGTAGCCGTACTTTCAAATCCGGAGATATCATGCGACCAGAACGCAAACCCGCCAAGCGCAAAGGATAATCCTCCGCGAAGTGTTTCTGCCATAGACGCATAATTGGCGCTGCAGTCTCCTCCCCAATGTACCTGGAACTGCTGACATCCTGACGTAGCACTTCTGGCAAATAAGACAGCTTCATTTTTTCCTTTTTCTTTTTCTAGGAAAGTAAAAACACATTGGTTGTATAAATAGGTGTAATAATTATGCATAGACATCGAATCACTTCCATCGTGATATACGACATCGATTGGGATTCTCTCTCCGAAATCGGTTTTGAAACAATCGACTCCGACATCGATCAACTGCTTCAATTTTGATGTATACCATACACAGGCTTCCGGATTGGTAAAATCTACCAGTGCCATTCCCGGCTGCCAGTTATCAAACTGGCGGATACCCTTTCCGTCTTTTCGCATTAAGAAATATCCGTTTTTCATTCCTTCTTCAAACATCTCCGTGTTTTGGGCTACATATGGATTGATCCAGACACAGATTTTTAAACCTCTTTGATGATATCTTTCCAACATGCCTTTCACATCCGGGAATTGGGCATCATCCCATTCAAAATCACACCAATGAAGTGCTTTCATCCAGTAACAGTCAAAATGGAAGACCCGGAAAGGAATTTGGTAGGAATCCATGCCGTTGATCATGTCGGTAACCGTTTCTTCATCATACATCGGTTTAAAGGATGTCGACAGCCATAAGCCAAAGCTCCATGCCGGAGGTAAAGCCGGCTTACCGGTTAAGTCGGTATAAAGCTCTATGATATCTGAAGGCGTTTTACCGTAGAATAAATGATATCTAAGCTGCTCCCCTTCAATAGACATTGATACATAGCCGGTTTTCTCAGAGCATACTTCAAAGGAGACCGGACCTGCATGATTGGCAAAGATACCGTAGTTTTCACTGGAGATATAGAAAGGGATATTTTTATAGGCAACCGAGGAGGCGGTTCCTCCATCCTCATTCCACATATCTATGCTCTGTCCGTTTTTGACAAAGGCGGTAAAGCGCTCACCCAGTCCATAAATGGTCTCCCCTGCCTTTACGGATAATTCATTTAAAATATAATTATGACCTGTTAATTGGAAGTATTCCTCATGGGCATCGAGTCTTGCCGGTTTATGGTCTACCTGCATATAGCCGATATTTCTAAATTCAGAAGAGGTCAGTTTCTTTTCATCTCCATAGAAAGTAATCGAAAAATTCTTTCGATTTACAATCACCTTAACATCCCCACTTTGAAGAACAGCCTGTTCTTCATTTATAGAAGTTTCCGGTTTATAATCTCCTGTATTTAAATTCAATCTGGCTTCATGAATGTCATATCCCATAAAATGGGTAATCGTTACGGAAATATCATTTTTTCGATACGATTCAATATCGATCACAAGGGTTTGAACATCAATCGTATCTGCACGGGAATGCACTTCTCTTTCGGTCGCAACGATTCTTAGTCCATGTTCCGTGGTTTGAATATCAAAGGCTTCCACGGCATAAAATGCCTTTACATTTTCTTTTCTCAGCCAATAACCATCTGTAAATTTCATATAATACCTCACTTGACTTCATTATATAAAAAAAGTCCCATAAAGGGACAATTAGCTTTTTAAATATTGCGATGATACCGGAAATTCAAAATAGTCAAAGGGACCGCCCATATCTACCTCTTTACCGGTTTTCATATCAAAGAGTGTCAAGTCGACCGTACTGCCTCTGCTGTGAGAAGATTTTGTGGCGACATATCCTTTTTCAAATAAATCGGTTTTATCCAAATCCGGATAGAAAAACGGTTTCATGCGAAGATCGGTATCTTCTAAGCCCCACATGGTGAAGTGCTTGACAGCCATGACCGGACGGTAGGCATCAAATATTTTGAGGCGGTAACCCCAAACATTCATTTCATTGGCTACACCAAGTAATGCTCTGGCTGCTTCTTTTGTCATAAGGGCAGCCGGCTCTTCATATCCATTAATTCGGTCCCCGATAAAGTTATATGTGGAATAATAACGAATTTACTGAATAATACTTGGAATATAATCCGCTAATATCACAAATCCGGAAGGATCGGTTGATTCTGTATCATGATATACATGCATAATTTAAATCTCCTATACATTTTCTTCTACATCCGGAATCAATTCCACAAAACAATCCGGATATTCTTTCTGAAGTTCTTTTTTAAGTAAAGCATCCGCAACTTCTAATTCTGTAAATGACATTAGATCGTGCTGGGTCGTAAAATAAATGGAAATCCATAATCTTCTTCCCGTAGTGGTTATATCATAGAAAACAGGAACAAAAGGATAGGCTTCCAACACTTTTCCTGTTCTGGTCTTAATATCTTCAATAATTGTTTCATCCGGTGAGAACATCATCAGCGAACGAAACGATTCTTCAATCATTTTTACGGGTTCGGGCATCATACAAAGACAGAGTACAATGGCCACAATCTGGTCAAAATATGGTGTGATCCATGCCAAAGGCGTAGATTCAAAAAAGGTCGATATATAGAATGATAAAGATACGCCTAAACTGGTGATCACATCAATTTTCCATCCGGCGATTTCGGCATCGATCGTAGGCGAGGTTACCTTTCGGTTAATATGAACCAGCACCAATAAAATGCCTAACGAAATAATCGATAACACAATTTCAAAAACCGAAACCTGCATATGATCGATGGAGTTTCCACCCCTTAATATAATCTGGACATTGTTGGTGATAATGGCAATCATGACCGCAATAAACATCATGCCTTTTATTAGAATCAAAAGACTTTCAAATTGCGAATAGCCAAAGGGACGCTTCTCATTGACCGGTTTATAGAACAATGGAATCACAAAAATCGTAGCCCCGATCAGAAACAACTCAATGGAATCATAGATCGTATCAGCCATAATTGATTGCGAAGAAGAGTACACAGCCATAAAGAATTCGGAAACCGCAAATAATACTCCCGACCAGAAGGAAATGGCCATAATCTTCACTTCATTTTTCTCCTGTGTTTGAACTGAAATAAAAATCACCACCCATCACATTATAACAGATGTCCATAAAAAAGCTTCCCTAAGGAAGCTAATGTTCACGAATAATATAATGGAATACATCAAATTGATGAAATCCCAACTCTTCCAGTTTTCTTTGACTGGCTTCCTGATTTTCTAATGAATTAAAATCAGGAATCAAAGGAATCCGTATAATCACTTTATCCAAATCTACATTTTCCGAAAGCCATTTCAGATTGGTGAGAACCTGAGAGTTATCCTTTCCTGTATACGATTGATAAATGTTTGGATCCATATCCTTGATATCGATGATCCATAACGCAATCTCATCCGCTAACAGTTTAACCGATTCTAAATCCACATTGAAGGAAGTCTCAACATTTACATTCCATCCTTTAGGTCTCAGCCCACAGAACTCCTTGATAAAAGGTGCCTGTAATAGAGGCTCTCCTCCCCCAAAGGTAATCCCCCCTCCGGTCGCAAGAAAATAGAGATTATCAATTTTTAAAATATCGATTAGCTGCTCTGCCGTATAGTGATTTCGCTTTGTATCCGGATTGAGACAGCGGGGATTTAAACAATACTTACATGCCAGAGGACATCCATAACCTGCCACCAGGGAAACTACACCATTACCATCGAGTCCCATAGACAGTCTTTTAATCGACATACAGTCAAATTTATGTGTCATTTTCTTCTATCGCTACCTCTTGGGGAAAATCTTCACTCGGAATATACTCTTCCATTCCCATTATTTCTCCCGGGTCGACTTCTTCCTTATGACCCGGTAAAATCGACTCTATTTTTTCGCATCCTGTCATGGATACGCCGGCAAGAAGCGACATGCCCGCCACCATAATAGAAAGACCTTTTCTTCGTCTTTTATCAAGCCGCATTTCCAGATAACGAAGATCGGCTTCACATTTCGGACAGGTTCCTTTACAATCCCCCTGATACTCACAATTCTCTATGATATAAGGGATATCATTGGCAGACGCAATTTCCTGCCGGATCTGTTTTAAAATCTTACATTTATCTTTTCCGTTCATAGATTATCCTCGATGTACTTATGCATCTTCTGCCAAGACATCGCCGGCAAGTTCAATTTCATCAGGAGGTGCCTCTTCCCCTTCCAGCTGTTCGATATCTCCTTTGCCGTTATCATCCGGTGTTATCGGCTCAACCTTTTGACATCCGGCCATTGATACACTGGTTAACAGTGACATACCTGCCACCATAATAGAAAGACCTTTTCTTCGTCTTTGATCTAGCTGGGCTTCCAAATAACGAAGATCGGCTTCGCATTTTGGACAGGTTCCTTTACAATCTCCCTGGTACTCACAGTTTTCAGTGATGTATGGAATATCATTGGCATCCGCAATTTCCTGCCGGATTTGTTTTAAAATCTTACATTTGTCTTTTCCATTCATGACGTATACCTCACCCGTTTTCTTTAGGAACATAGCCGGAAAGTTCAAATTGATCAAGATCTACATCATCCGGGATATATTCATCCCCGGTTAAATCCATGATTTCTTCCGGTACATTTTTCCCCTGATCAATCCCTGTGGCACGACATCCGGCCATCGATACACCTGTCAATAATGACATACCTGCAAGAGCTACTGAAACACCTTTGCGTCTGCGATTTTCTAACTCTGCCTCCAGATATCTTAATTCGCTTTCACACTTCGGACAGGTTCCTTTGCAGCTGCCTTGAAATTGACAGTTTTCCGTGATATAAGGAATATCGTTCGCTCTGGCAATCTCTTTTCGAATCTGTTTTAAAATCTTACATTTGTCTTTTCCGTTCATAGTAAAACACCTATTTTGATACACAAAAGACACTCTCTCTACTTTGATTATACAAGACATAACCTATAATACAAAATCTCTAGTCTAAATCGGTCCGAAAAAAGAAAAAACGCCTTTATATAAAGGCGTTATAAGCAGTGGCGGAGAGTAAGAGATTCGAACTCTTGGTACCGTTTCCAGTACACAGCCTTTCCAAGACTGCACCTTAAACCGCTCGGACAACT
>CACYBS010000091.1 GCA_902772725.1 Erysipelothrix rhusiopathiae | reverse complement strand
AGAAGCTTCAACTACTCGAATGCTGGTTTGATTTGATTTTTGGAAATATAAGAGTGCTGATTGTATATATGGCTGTGCTGATTGTTTTGAAAGCACTTTGTTTTCTTTCAACCATAGAAAGCAGGAAATGATGGAAATACATTGAACATTTGGATTTTCAAGTGCTAGAATACCATTTCTAGCCTTCTTATCATCAGAGCAAAAATACACAATAGATGTATCCCCTCTGATTTTAAGCCATTGAATTAGCAAATATTCTTTGATTTCACCTAAACTATTACCCGCCTCTATTTTTTGATCCAATCGTTTTAAAACTGTTAAATAAGTTCGATTAGAAATCTTAGTATAATCGATTTTATTCAATTCACCGAAATGCTTAGTAAAATAGTTTTTATCCATGGCTTCACATGCATTTTTCAATAAAGAGGTGTAGAGTAACAAGCTGTTGTGAAAATAGAATTTTTCCATTTCGCTAATAATTTGCTCATCCGTATATTTGATGATAATACCATTTCGAATACTGGCTTCCAGCCATGCAGATACAGAAGGAAGATGTTTTGATAGTTCTAAAACTGTTTGTTCGTGACACACAAATGAATAGCCTGATAGATCTAATACTCGATTTATGAGATGATTATTTTCATCCGCTTGTATAGCCAACCCCTTGGAAAGAAAGTCAGTATCCAATATAGCTAACTTTCTCATAAATCTACCTCATCAAGATGGAATCGTTTCTTCAAAGAAGAAATAAATTCTCTATCGCTTTCTTCTCTGGTGTCTACAAGAAAATCGTTTTCAACATTAAAATTGAAATCCGCAAACAACGAACCAAATTGTTCCGTACCTGCACCATCCAGCTGCCATCTTTTAGCCTGACCGGTCAACAGTATTCTTTCTTTTATCACTTCCCATTTTGTAGTATATAATTCTTCAGCTTTTGAAGCAGAAATAATATCACATTCATACAGCCTTAAAATACATGCCTTATACGGAATGGCAAACACATCCATAAGGGCGAGGATATCATCTATCATGATGTGGTTTATATCAATTTCCAGCATCTCGATTTGATCCCTTAAACATGACGAAGGCATCAACAATACTCCCGCAAAGGCATTTGCTTCCAATTCTTCTTGATTTTCCACAACTTCCTCTACCGTTTCTGTGCTTAGAATAGTGCCATTGCGAACCAGGTTTTGATCAACATTTTCACAAAAACAATACAGATGGTAAAGCTCATGTGCGGTCGCAAAGTTTTGTTTACATAAAGAAAGCTGAGTATTAATACATAAAAAGATGGTGCCTTTTTTTAGAAAAGTAAACGCCCATAAATCTTCATCAAAGAATGGATACCGCAAAATCTGTACAGGGATTTCTTTTTTTCGAGCATAGTTTTTTATCAATGTATAAATACCATCTCGAATAATTGGATTTCCACCGTATAGATACGATACCGTTTTAGCGATGGAATGAACTTCTTTAAATACTTTTTTTTGTTTTGAATAAAGAATCTCATTTATTATACCTGACATCTCTAGTACTCCTTTGGCTGCATCATCATAGTCCCATTTTCTTTCACTCTTTGGTGAAAAAGAATTAAATCAGATACTTCATCGGCAATCTTCAAAGCTTCTTGGGCTTTATCGCTTTTAACTTTCCCCATGAAAGCATGAATAATATCTGTATCCGCGAAATATTCCGGCATCTCCATCAACTGTTCCATGGAAACTCTCAAGAAAAGTGCAATCTGTTTCAATTCACCGGCGCTGATTGTTCGACCGCCATTCAACATTTTACTCATGACCTGCTTGGAAACCCCAATTTCATTTGCCAAATCAACCTGCTTCTTTCCCTGTTTTCTAAGTATGGTTAAGATATTACCGGCAATAATCATATTTATATCCATCATGATCTTTTACCTCCATGCTTTAGAATATTATAAGTGATATACGAACATAAAATCAACATTATATTTACTATCTATATTTAAATTACATTTTAGTAAAGATTATGTTGATTTATACTATACACTACAAAAAAAATACCGGGATTCTCCTAAAAAATCCCGGTATTCATAAAGTATTTCTGTATGAAGTCCTTACTTTGCCAGAGGATGTGCCTCTAAATATGCTTCCTTTAAACGCTTTGTGGAAACATGCGTATAAATCTGGGTTGTTGATAAGGATGCATGCCCCAACAATTCCTGCACGATACGGATATCTGCCCCATTATCGAGCATATGGGTCGCAAAGGAATGCCTGAGCATATGGGGATGAACCTTCATGGTCATACCGATCGCATCTGCATGTTTCTGCATCAAATATTGGATCCCTCTTGTGGTTAACTGCTTCCCTCTCTGGGAGACAAAGACATGATCATCTTTGGCATACTTCTCCCAATATCGAAGCTTATATATATCTAAATCCTTGACAAGCTTCTTAAAGAAAGGAACGATCCGCTCCTTATCCCCTTTACCGATTATCCGAACAAAGCGCTCATCGATATGGACATCTTTCCATGTTAAATTGGCCACTTCACTTACGCGGAGACCACAGGCATAGATCATGGTAAAAAGCACTCTGTCACGAAGTTCTACTTCATCGTTATCATCATAGGTATCCAGAAAATTTTTAACCTCCGATACAAAGAGAAACTCCGGAATATGGCGCTTGGAGCCCGGTATCTTAATCGCTTCCAATGGATTATTAGGAATACCGATATACTCATTTAAATACTTATAGAAAGAACGATATGTCGATACCTTTCTTGACATCGTCGAATTTTTCACCGGTGTTCCATCCGGCAGTGTTCTGCACGATGCCAGAAAATTCATAAACACAATACGGTCTACATCCTCAAAGGATGTAATCGACTCCGTCTCTAAAAAAATCAGTAAACTGCTTTAGATCTCTTCGATACGCATCCACGGTCGCATCCGACCCCGAGTTACGGTGATATACAAACTGTAAAAACCGTTCTACCAGCTCATCCATTGATCGTCTCCGCAATTTCATCAATGCGTGCTAAAGCCTGTTCACAGATTTTTTCCTTGCGTTCATGCTTCTTACATTTTCCGACAAAGTTTACAATGCCATAGTTGGCATTCATCGGCTGGAAATGTTTAGGATCGGCATGCGTAATATAATACGCCTGAGAGCCCATAATACACGTATTTCCAAACAAAATCGGATCCTTACCCTATAAGTGCCTTGCCATATTAATTCCCGCAATGAGGCCGCTTGCACACGATTCTACGTAGCCTTCTACTCCGGTAAATTGACCGGCAAAGAATAAATCATCCCTTACTTTAGATTGATAGGTTTCCCTTAACACCAAAGGTGAGCACAAAAAGGAATTACGGTGCATTACACCATAACGGGTAATCTTTAAATTCTCAAGACCCGGAATTAAGGAAAACACCCTTCTCTGTTCCGGCCATGTTAAATGGGTCTGAAAGCCTACTATATTATATAAGGAGGCAGCCACATTATCCTGGCGCAGCTGTACCACTGCTACGGGATGAGAATCTTTATCTTTTTCTAAACCTACCGGTTTTAACGGACCAAAGAGCAATGTCTTTTTGCCGCGTCTGGCCATTTCCTCAACCGGCATGCAGCCTTCAAAATACGTTTCCTTTTCAAAGTCATGCAGCTTAGCGCATTCCGCGTTAATAAGGGCGTCATAAAACCGATCAAATTCTTCCTGGTTCATCGGGCAGTTAATATAAGAAGCCTCTCCCTTATCATAGCGGGATTTATAATAGGCAATATTAAAATCGATCGAATCCTTTTCGATGATCGGAGCTGCCGCATCATAAAAATGGAAAGGCGGCTGACCCAGATATTCATAGATCTCTGATGCAAGGGCATCACTTGTCAGCGGTCCGGTTGCGATAATACACGGACCTTCCGGAATCTTTGTAACCTCTTTTGTCTCTACGGTAATATTAGGATGATTCTTTAAGGTATCGGTAATCATCTTAGAAAAGCCCGTACGGTCTACTGCTAAGGCACTGCCGGCAGGAACCGCATTGGCATCGGCTGCCTTCATCACTAACGAATCCATGCGTCTTAACTCTTCCTTTAAGATTCCGACCGCATTATTTAACGCATTGGATCTCAGTGAATTAGAACACACCAATTCCGCAAACATATCTGTATGAAAAGCCGGTGAAGATTTCACCGGTCTCATTTCAATCAGATGTACTTTGATATTTCGTTTCGCGCATTGCCATGCGGCTTCACTTCCCGCAAGGCCTGCACCGATAATCGTTACATCACGCATCTTTTTTATCCTTCTTTTTCTTTGGTTCCTTTTTAATATAATGGCACTTTGGATAATTGGAACAGCCGACAAACTCCGTACCGAAACGCGATTTACGCTTTACCAGTTCATGACCGCATTCCGGACAGATTTCCCCTGTAAGTACCGGAGTGGCCTTAACCTTTAAAGAAATATTGGTCTTGCAGGCCGGTTTATTGGTGCATGCCCAATACGGTCCGAAGCGTCCTTTTTTAAAGACCATCGGTGAGCCGCAGTTCGGGCATATCTTTTCCTCTTCCGGTGCTCCTACCGAATTATCCTCATCCTTATTTTCGGTGTAATGGCATTTCGGGAAGTTAATACAGGAGATAAACTTTCCGAATTTACCGTTGCGGTATACCAATTCTCCACCGCATTCCGGACAGGTCTTTCCGACTCTTTCCAGTTCCTTTTGCGGCATCTTTTCATAAGCACTGTCTACTAATGGTGCAAATTCATCATAGAAGTGATGCATATAGCTGACAGGATCTTTTTCACCTTCCGCAATATCATCCAATGTATTTTCCATATTTGCGGTATATTCCACGTTGATTACGCTGTTGAAGTATTCCTGCAGCTTTTCATCGGTCAACATACCCTGATCACTTGGAATAAAGACTTTCGTCTTGGAAGTCGGAGTCTGCTTCTCTAAAGATGCATATCCTCTTTTCTGCAGGGTATCAATAATGGTCGCATAGGTACTTGGACGACCGATTGACTTTTCTTCCAATTCCTTGATTAATTTTGCTTCGGTGTAGCGTGCAGGCGGTTCGGTAAAGTGCTGAACCCCTTTTACAGGTACATCCTTGAAGACTTCATTTTCTTCTAATGGCGGTAAGCTTTCTTCCGTATTCTTTTCATATTTAGAATACAGCTTTGTATAACCATCAAAGGTCATAATCGAGCCGGATGCACAATATTCAAGACCATCGGTAGTGAGTTTTACACTGGTAACATCAAATACCGCATCAGCCATCAGACTGGCCAATGCTCTTATATAGATTAAGGAATACAGACGGTATTGATCATTTGTCAAATACTGTTTTACGCTTTGCGGCGTATTGACAAGATTTGTCGGACGAATTGCCTCATGCGCGTCCTGGGCATTGGCGTTGTTTTTCTGACGGGCTCTGCCTACATATTTTGGTCCGTATTGTTCCTTAATGACATTTTTGGCATCATTCACAAATAAATCGGATAGACGGGTGGAATCGGTACGCATATAGGTAATCAAACCTTCACGGTTTCCTCCTAAATCCACACCTTCATACAATCCCTGGGCAATGCTCATGGTGCGCCTTGCCCCATATCCCAGTTTCGTACTTGCTTCCTGCTGTAAGGTGGATGTTGTGAAAGGAAGCTTCGGTGCTTTTTTACGGGATTTCTTTGTCAATGATGAAATCACAAAATCACCCTTGGAACGCTCAATAATCGCATCCGCATCTTCTTTGGTCTTTAACTTCGGTTTCTTATCATCCACCTTAGTTAAATCCGCTGTGAAAGACTGATTACCTTTCGTAATGGTGGCATGAACCGTCCAATACTCTTCACAGATGAAGTTTAAGATCTCCTTTTCACGCTCAACGATCAGATGCAGAGCAACGGACTGTACACGGCCTGCTGATTTAGAACGAATCTTTTTTTGCAGCAGCTTGGAAAGTTTAAAGCCGATGATACGGTCCAACATTCTGCGGGTTTCCTGTGAATGCACCAGATCCATATCGATGACAGTCGGCTCTTTCATAGCCTCTAATACCGCATTTTTAGTGATTTCATGGAATACCACACGATGGGTAGTATCTACATCCAAACCGAGTACTCGGGCAAGATGCCATGCGATGGCCTCTCCTTCACGGTCCGGGTCACTTGCCAGATAGACATCTTTTGACTTTTCTGCCAGTGCCTGCAACTCCTTTACAACATCTTTTTTATCTTTATTTATCTTATAAGTCGGTTCAAAATCATGATCGACATCAATACCGAGACCTTCCTTACCGGAAGTGGCAAGATCACATACATGTCCCTTGCTGGAAACAACACGGTAATTGCTGCCAAGGTATTTCTCAATCGTTTTTGACTTTGAAGGTGACTCTACTATCACAAGGTTTTTCTTCACAAACATCCCTCCACGATTCGAAGAATATGAAACTATAAAAAATCTTATTTGTCAACAAAATGAATTTATAAACCTATTTAGAAAGATGCAACCACTTAAATTATTCGATATAGTTCAAGTGAATTCTATTGGACTATATATCAAAACAAAATGATAACAACTCAATTGGAATCCTTACTTTCAATCTGGTCAGGATAGTCAGATTTATTGGTGATATTTAATTTTTTCTGGTATACTATAAGTAACAAGACCAACATGGTCAGATTCTATGAACACAGGGAGGACTTAGTATGCAAGTGAATATTCTGGAAGCCAAAACAAATCTATCCAATCTTGTGAGGATGGTAGAAACCGGTGAAGAAGAGGTTATAATCATCGCAAGGTATGGAAAGCCTATAGTAAAAATGACCATTTATCAGGATACTCCTATATCCAAAAGAATCGGGGTGGCAAAAGACAGGCTTAAGACTCCTGTGGACCTTGACCTTGACAATGCCCAGATAGAAACATTGTTTGGAGGCGAATTATGAATCTTCTTCTAGATACACACATCCTGATATGGTCACTTAACGAAGACCCGGCACTTTCTGAAACCGCAAGGGAGCTGATCCTTGATCCGGATAATTCAATTTATTACAGTACGGTTTCTATATGGGAGATCGCAATCAAACATGCTCTGCATCCTGATAATGTACAATTCACTGGAAAAGAACTTTCCGTATTCTGTAAGGAAGCCGGTTTTCATTGTCTTGATGTTAAAGAAAGACATATATTTGCCCTGGAAACACTTAAGCGTCCGGAAGATGCACCAAGACATAACGATCCATTTGACAGAATGCTTGTGTCACAGGCTAAAGCTGAAAATATGGTGTTTTTGACCCATGATACCCTGATTCCATACTACAACGAGCATTGTATCGTTTCGGTTTGACCCCTTGTACTCACTCACAAGTAAATAAATAAATACTATTTCACTGATATTATTTAGATACAAAAAGAAGTCACAAATGATGGTGAGCTCTAAAAAGTTTTAAACGAAGGCGATCGCTATACTTTTGTCAGAGTTAGAGCGGCCGCCTTTCCTATTTCAAGTAATATTTTAAATATCTTCCTCCTCTGTCAATTCATGCGAAGTTTGTGCTTCAAGGGCTTCTTTAATCTCTTGATTTCAAGCTTTACCTTCTCATATTCTTCTACAAATGCAGGATCCTGCATTTTAATATCCTTGTAGTCTTTTAGTTTCATTATGATCATCCTTTCTTTTTTTATATCATTTCAATAATTCCTGCGGCTCTAATAGAATTTGAGCCCCACAGGAAATCAAATAGTTACATCCGGGATACTCTGTATTTTGAAAAGCGGTAGGAACACAATAGATGGTTTTTGATAAGGCCAGTGCCTCATTGACGGTCAACATCGTACCGCTTTTATATTTAGCTTCAATGACCACTAAAGGCTCACTGAGTGCGGCAATCAAGCGGTTTCGCCATGGAAAGTGTCTTGCCAGAGGCGGTGTCATATCCGGATACTCGCTTACAATCAACTGATGTTCTTTCATATATTGAAATAAACCTGTATTTTCTTTGGGATAGACTCGATTGATACCGCATCCGATGATCCCAATCGTTTGTTTGGCGATTGTATGTGCACAGCCATCAATTCCCCTGGCAAGACCGGATACAACGGTGCACTCATCCCTTATCGCTTGAACGATCCTTTCTGTATTCATGAGTGCCTGGTTTGAGCAGATTCTTGCACCGATCACACCGATACATCTTGTCTCTATTAAAGAATAATCCCCTTTATAAAAAAGAATCCATGGCGGGTAGCGTAAAGCTCGAAAGGCATCGGGATAATATTCATCGACAATGGTCACATACTTTTCTTTACAATCGATTGGAACCCACGCTTCTTTGTGCTGGATGGCTTTGGCAATCTTCGTCCAATCACCATGATATTTAACGGCATAATATAAAATTGCTTCTCTCATATTTACTAATACGAAAAAAAAGACCCGAAGGTCTTTAAAATAAACGTATTTCTAACATTTCCGCTACCGGACGGTAGGATTTACGATGACAGTCAAGGATACCGTATTTATGCAAAGCTTCAATATGCTCCTTGGTCGGATATCCTTTATGTTTACCGAATTTATATTCCGGATACTTCTCATCGAGAATCTTCATATACCTGTCTCTGGATACCTTGGCAAGGATACTTCCGGCTGCAATCGATAACGACTTGGAATCCCCTTTGATGATGGCTTCATACCTTCCTTTATAATAAGGAAGCTTCATCGCATCGGTAAGTACATAATCCGCTTTGGCATCTTCGGCAATTTTGAGCATTGCCTGTTGGGTAGCTGCATAAATATTTAAATGATCAATGGTACTCTCACTGACAAATATAATCTCATACCATAAGGCATCCTGCATAATTTGATTAAAAAGCTGTTCCCTTTTCTTTTCGGTCAGCTTCTTGGAGTCGTTGATTTCATCATGGCTGTAGCCTTTAGGAAAGATAACACCGGCAACCACCAGCGGACCTGCCATAGGACCTCTTCCGGCCTCATCGATGCCAAGAATACGGTCAAATTCTAAATCCTTTTCTAATGGATGCTCAATCATCTGGCATCTCCCAGGTAATACGGCCCAGTTTATCCTCACGGATATCCTTGACAAAGGAGCGCATCAGACGATTCTCATCGATATCTCCTTTTTGAAGATAACCGCGCTTACGGGCAATTGCCTGCAGCGTTTCCCAGGTATCTTCAGATATTTCAATTCCATAGGTATTTTCTAACTTATCCGGATGATTTTGAATCAGCCATTTGGCGGCAAAAAATGCCAGGTCATCCATGGATACAACCTCATCACGAATCGATCCTAATAAGGCTAATTTAGTGCCTACACTTTCATCTTCAAATTTCGGCCATAATACACCCGGTGTATCTAAAAGCTCCAGATCCGAAGAAAGCTTGATCCATTGTAAGGATTTGGTAACACCGGGACGGTCCCCGGTTTGGGCAGCCTTCCGCTTGGCGATGGTATTGATGAATGTGCTTTTTCCTACATTAGGAATACCGCATACCATCGCTCTTAAAGCTCTTGGACGGATGCCTCTTCGCTTCTGTTTTTCAATCAGAGGGGCACATAGTTCCTTTGATGTTTGAACTAATGGCTTTAAATACGAATCATGAATCAAATCTAAGGCAAGTACCTTATCCCCATCTTTTTCTAAATAGGCAATCCATTTTTTCGTATCATCTTTATCTGCCTTATCCTTCTTGGATAATAAAATCAGTCTTGGTTTTTTCTGAATCAATTCATCCAGCATCGGATTCTTTGAGGAAGAAGGAATACGGGCATCACGGATTTCTATCACAAAATCTACTTTTTTCAGGTTTTCCTCCATCTGACGCTTGGCCTTGGTCATATGACCGGGAAACCATTGTATCTGCTTCTGTCCTTCCATTATTTCACCCCAAAATTTCCAAACGGAAATAGAATCATGATTCCTTCACCATAGATCTGTTCTTCTGTGACCGGACCGATATCTTCCGCACGGGAATCCTTAGAAATCGGACGGTTATCACCCATCACAAAGTATTCATCTTCGCCTAAGGTCACCGCATCGAAATCTACGGTTTCCACGGTGGTATTTCCATCCTTATCTTCCGTTTTGATTTGAACTTTATTAAAGAAACCGTACGTATCAATCATTTCCTGACGATAGGTCTCATCTATATATCCGCTTTCATCAAGCTTTTCCCCATTGATGTAAATCTCATCATCTTTACATTCAACAGTTTCTCCCGGAAGTCCGATAATTCTTTTGACAAGCTGTACTTTCTGCATCTTGCCATCTTTCATCTCTTCAACATTGAACACTACAATTTGAGAGCGCTCCGGTTTTCCGAAATGCGTGGCAATAATACTGGTAAAGCCATAATCCTTATCCTGAAGGGTCGGTACCATAGATCTGCCGGTAACGGTTACCGGATGGGCAATAAAATTAATAAACAATAAGATCACTACAGCACTGATACAAAAAGCTTTTATAAAACTGAGGACCTCATCCTTTAAAGATTCTTTCTTTTCTTCGGGTTCCATACTTTCTCCCTTCTATTACAAAAAAAGCCGACAAGTCGTCGGCTCTTCTTAATTAGCGAATTTCTTTTAAACGTGCAGATTTGCCGGAACGTCCGCGCAGATAGAACAGCTTATTACGACGAACTTTACCATGACGTACTACTTCGATCTTATCGATGATTGGTGAATGTAAAGGGAATTTACGTTCAACACCAACGCCGTTGGAAATCTTACGAACTGTAAATGTTTCGGCTACGCCTCCACCGCTTCTTTCAATAACAACACCTTCGAATACCTGGATACGACTCTTGTCGCCTTCCTTGATCTTTACGTGTACACGTACAGTAGATCCGGAACGGAATTCAGGGATGTCAGTTTTTAACTGGCTCTTTGTGATCTCGTTTACTAAGTTTAAATTCATCTTCATTTCCTCCTTCTAGACATACGACCCTATTTCATTCATACGCACCGTGTGCCAGCGGAACGAAGATCGTGCATAAACGCTTTAGTATAATATCATAAATTAGAATTGTTATCAATATAAGATTGAATAAATTCTTTGTCCTTATCGCTTAAATCAGCACTCTCTAATAAATCGGGACGATTCTTTAACGTCTTTAAAAGCGATTGTTCATGACGCCATATTTCAATGTTTTGATGATGCCCGCTAAGAAGTACTTCCGGTACCCTTTTACCGTCATAAATCTCCGGACGGGTATATTGCGGATATTCTAATAACCCGTTGGAAAAGGAATCATCATCGCTGCTCGACTGTTTGATGACTCCCGGTATCAAGCGTAGGATCGCATCACACATTACTGTGCAGGCTCCCTCACCGCCGGTCAGCACAAAATCACCCAGCGATAATTCCACATCCACATAATCGCGGATTCTTTCATCAAAACCTTCATAGTGGCCGCAGATAAAGATCAGATGCTCTTTTAATGCGTATTCACGCGCAATAGACTGATTGAAGGTCTTTCCCTGGGGAGTCAACAAAATCACCGTACTTTGTTCTGTACGGATGCTTTTAAGGGCATCTAAGATTGGCTGACACATAAGTACCATACCGGCACCACCGCCATACGGTGTATCATCTACGTGGCCGTGTTTTTCATTGGTGAAAGTACGAAAATCAATCGTCTCAAATTCAAACAAATCCTTTTCTTTGGCCCGCTTAATAATGCTGGTATTTAACAGCGCATCAAAATATTCCGGAAATAATGTCAGTACTGATATTTTCATCTCAAGCCTTCCATTTCCGTAAAGATAATAATCTTTTCATCCGGATTTACCGATTGGATAAATGCCGGAACAAACGGCATTAAAAAGGAAGTATCATCTTTGGATACACGCAGGACAATATGTGCTCCTGTCTCTAAGATATCGCTGACAACACCGCAGTTCTCATTCTTTTCATTTAAGCACGTACAGCCCATTAATTCATGATAATAAAATGTACCATCATCGAGTTTAGGCAGATCGCTTTTCTTGATCCATAAAGAATGCGTCTTCCATTTTTCCGCTTCATTGATATCCTTTATTTCTTTGAATGTGCAGTATCCAAATCCCTTGTACATATTAAAAGAATTTACGGTAACGGGAATCTCCTTATCGATATAAAGAACACGCCCCTTCTTAAAGCGGTCTTCCAGATCATCGGTCACAATATTCAGTTTAATTTCTCCCTTTAATCCCCGGGTATTGATGATATCAGCTACCTTGATCATAATGCCTCCTTAAAAAAATAGGATGTGTGATCACATCCTAGTAAGATTCAAATTTAACAGATACTCTTTTGTGAGCGTCTCTTGCGGCGATGGACATCATCTGACGGATGCTGGAGGCCATAGAACCCTTGCGTCCGATCAAACGTGCTACATCTTCACTGTTGGCATAGACATACAATAAGATTTCATTCTCATTGGAACTTGTCATTGTCTTTACAGACAAGGCAGATGTATCTTCCACCAGCGGTGTGCAGAGATCTAATAATGTTTTTTCTAAATCAACCATTATTACTTCGCCATTTTTGATTCATGAAATTCTTTCATGACACCTTAGTGAGATAAAATACTGCGAACTGTATCTGTCGGTTTAGCACCATTCTTTAACCATTTTAATGCAAGTTCTTTATTTAAAGAAACTTGATTGTCTTTTGCGACAGGATTGTAAGTTCCTAATTCTTCAATAATTCTTCCATCACGCGGGCTCTTAGAATCCGCAGCTACGATACGATAGAAAGCACTGTGCTTTTTACCCATTCTT
>CACYBS010000090.1 GCA_902772725.1 Erysipelothrix rhusiopathiae | reverse complement strand
TTCCATCAATTAATATCTTTCCACCATCTATTTTCTCTAAACCGTTTATACATCTTAATAGAGTTGATTTTCCAATTCCAGACCTACCAACCAACATGGTTAATGCATTTTCAGGAAATGATACATCTGCTCCGTGGTAGTGATAGACTTCGTTCTCAACATGAAAATGAATTGTTTGAGAGGGAATAAAAACGGGGAAATCTTTCTTTGATGCCTCTTGTTCAAGGTACACTTTATAACTAACTATTTCACCGCCTTTAGAACCGCTGCCTGGACCAAGAGCAATGATTCTTTCAGCTTTATCAACAAATTGTGTGCCGTGGTCAACGATAACAAGAGTATGCCTTTCTGAAAGACTAATAATATTGTTGTAGACAGACAATCTTTCATCTCCGGATAGACCTGCAAGTGGTTCGTCGAGAACAATTAACAAATCAGAGAGTTGAGAATTGAATATTTGAACCATCTTAAGGCGTTGCAGTTCGCCTCCAGAGAGATTTGGAATTGAACGGTGAAAAGATAAATGCCCTAGATTCAACTCAACTGCTTTTTCAACAAAACTCTTGACTCGGTTTATTGCGAAGTTTATTTGAGGATAAGTACTCTTTTTTTGAATTTCATAGAGATGTGGTAACAACAGTTTAAACGGAAGAGACATAAACTCACCAATAGATAAACCTTCAACTTGATATTGATCTAAAGAAGATGAATATTTTTTTCCTTGGCATGTTTTGCACTTGTGATCAGAATAATACTGCTTTCCTGGTGAAAAACCAGGCATCATTTGGTGCCCAGAAAACGGTCCATAATAAAACGTTGTTCGGCTAGATAATACTCCTCTCTTTTTGTATTTAATTGTATATTTTTGAGAGCTCTTTCCGAATAGAATCAATTCTTTTTCATGGGCGGTTAACTCGCGAATCGTTTTTGAATAATCTATTTTCATGTCGGAACAAAAACGGATCATTATTTTTTTGTAAAAGTCCTTATATCTATTCCAACAGCGAATAGGATTATCAGATAATGAAGTGTTCAAGCTAACAACTCTAAAAACATCTAATTCACTTGTGACTCCAAGACCATGACACGTTGGACAAATATTATCTGACCTGTTGAGCGTAAAATAGGATTCAGGAACATCTAAAAATGTAGCATAGACAAGAGCTATGCTTCTGCTCAAACCAAAGTATGTTCCAATAGTTGACCGGAGATTATGGTTGAAATTTGTCTGCTTTATCGGTATGGCAGCAACCATATTTATGTAAGAATCTACAATATACTGCGGTTCAAATGCATCATCATTAAACATGGCTTGAAATTCATGCTGTCCTATTTGAGCAATCGTGTCATAAGCCAAGGATGATTTTCCACTTCCTGAGGGACCAATGATTAAGTTTATTGAATTCTTTCTGAGTGATACAGAAATGTTTTTAAGGTTGTTGGTTCTAATGCCTTCTATTAGGATATCTTTACCCATTAGGTTTTTCCTTTTTCTAGTAATACTCTGTAAAGGTCTCTTACAAGGAAATCCAATGTTTTCTTAGCATGGACACAGAATCTAGTATCTATGGAGTGAATGGTATTATTGGGCTTTAAATACATGGCATTAATGGGACAGCCACCGCCGCAAATACCCAAGGCAGGACAGTCAAGGCATTCCTCCTTGTAGACTGGAGATAATTGTGACCACTCAATATATGTTGGATCAGTCGAACAATCAAAAGAGTCATCATACACATTACTGACAAAATATCTTTTGTCATATAAACATCCATGGCAAATCCCTACGCGACCATCTGGGGCAACCACAATCTGCCCTCCGGAAGTCGCAGCACAATCAGAATAATACACTTGCGCTTTAGCAAAGGCATTTAGTTTTCGCATCATTCGATCTTCATAAATACCAAGTTTCCTCAATTCCACAAATGAATCAAGGACAAATTGGGATGCATTCTCATTGTACTCATCGGAAACAATGAAAGTATCGCTCGACATCATGATATTGAATCCAAATGAATGGATTCCATATTCTTGAACCAGACTAAGAATATGATCACGGTGCTTAATTGTCTCTTCGCTGAGTGTAACGGATAGGGAAACATCGACGCCTAATTCTTGACATCTTTTGATTACTTTTAAGACTTTTGAAAAAACTGGTTTTCCTAAAAGGTCAACCCGCATTTCATTTTCAGCTTCTGTAAATCCGTCAACAGAAATCCCAATACCAACTCCAAGCTCTTTTAGTTTGAGGATTCTCTCATCATTTAGCAATAAACCATTTGTAACTATAGACATATCAAGGTTTTTGATGCATTTTTCTGATTCTCGCAAACGGTTAAGTTTTTCGGCAATGTAAACAAGAACGGGGTAATTTACTAATGGCTCCCCGCCATAAAAGATTACTACTGGTTTGTTCTCTACGGAATCAAGACCTGCATTTTTCATTTGACGGATAAAAAACTCGATAGCTTTATCAGCCACAGCCGTAGTCATACTATCTAAAGCAAAATGACTTCGTTTTTGTTTATCGTTATTCCCCAGAAAACAATATTTACAAGCTAAGTTGCA
>CACYBS010000089.1 GCA_902772725.1 Erysipelothrix rhusiopathiae | reverse complement strand
CGGAATTATTCTTTTCGACCTGATTAAAAATATTAATGATTATATTTTCTGATTTCCCCTTTCAAGGGGATTTTTACTCCACTCAAGATTGTGAGGTATGAATTATGTATATTATTGAAACAGAGAAATTTACAGATACATTTGTTTCGATTCGAACAATACTGCCGCTTAAGAAAGAAACGATAACGGCAATGAATTTGCTGTTGATCATGATGAGATCCAGAACGAAGAAGTATCCAACCAAAGATGCTTTAAGCAATGCCTTAAGCCGTGCTTATGATATGCAGGCTTCATCCGGTCTTGCCGGTTACGGGAAGTGTCTGGTACTCAATACGAAATTTCAATTTATCCGTCCGGACTGGATTGAAGAGGCCGATTATAAAGATCGGATTCTGGATATCATGGATCAGCTTTTACATCAGATTGTACTGGAAGAAGATATGCTGGAAGAGGCTAAGTTTTTATTAGAGAATCGCATTGACAGGGTGATGGATGATCCGGATTATCTTGCGATTAATACTGCGCTGTCTTTAGCAGCTCCAGACCATAATTTATCCATTTCCATGAATGGATATAAAGAGGATATTGCAGATATCACACTCGACAAGATCAAAGATTTATATGAAATGGTGTGCAAGGCACCTAAATATGTTTATATGTGCGGAAAGATTGTTCCCGAGATTAAAGCGTATCTGGAAAAAATAGATACCAAGGGAAAAATCCAGAGCAATTATGAATTGATTCCGGCTATAGACTGTAAAGAAAAGATTTTAACCAAGGATATTTCGCAGACATCGATTTCTATGATCTATGCCACCGGCATCGATTTTAAATCGGATTTATATTATCCGCTGTTAATGGCAAACTCGATCTTCGGACAGAATGCGATGAGCCTTTTGTTTCAAACCGTTCGTGAAAAATACAGTTATTGTTACAACATATCATCCGGACTGTTACGCTTTGACGGGGCAATGATGGTTACCGTAGGAACACAGCGTGAAAATGTTGAAAAGGTAATTGAACTGACGGACAAACAGTTAGAGCTTTTAGTAAGCGGTGATTGGGATGATGATCTTCTCGATATTGCCAAAAAAGACTTGATCGATTCTTTAACTACCCAGCAGGATTATCCGGCATCTATGATCGAACAGGAATTTTTAGATGCGATGTTGGAAAGACAAACAACACCGGAAGAAAGATTGGAAGCGATACGCTCCGTCACAAAGGAGCAGGTATGCGCTGCAGCCTCACGTTGGAAAAAGGTATCTTGCGCAATCGTTCAGGAGGAAGATGATGAAGTATAATCTTGAAATGACAAAGAAGACACTTGATAACGGGTTGACCGTGATCTTGATCCATAAGCCGGATTATGCGAAATCTTTCTTTATGTTGTCGGCACCGGTAGGGGGAGCCGATATCATCCAGTCTGTAAATGGTGAAAGAGTTGTTCGGAGAAGCGGGTTAGCCCACTATATGGAACATCAGATGTTTCGCTATGACGGTCAGGACGTGTCTGAACTTTTTGCCCGCATGCAGTGTTCCAGCAATGCCTTTACTACCTACTTTGATACTTCCTATTATTTTCAAACAACAGCCGATATTTATGAACCGTTGAAGCTGCTGTTAAACTTTGTAGAAAATCTGGATATCACCAAAGATTCGGTGGAAAAGGAAAGAGGTATCATCCTCAGCGAATATGATATGTATGACCAAGCTCCCGAGCAGCGTTTGTTAAAGGAGACATGGATTTCTATGTATCATAATCATCCTATGAAAGTGGATGTATTAGGAACACCGGAGGATATCTCCGATATCAGTGTGGATGATCTATCGGCTTTCTATAAGCAGAATTACGATCCATCCCGCTTACTGTTGATCGGTATTACCGGCAAAGAAATAAATCCCATCATGGAATGGCTGGAAGAAAACCAAAAGGCTGTTCCATCCCGTGGGGATAACGGAATCCGACGCATCATCGACAAAGAGCCGGATAATGTGGTACGCAAAGAGTTTACGGAAAAGATGGATATTACCATTCCTTATATCGCAATTGCGTATAAGCTGAAGCCGGAAAAAGATGCGATGTCGGCATTAAAGAAGGATACATCGCTGCAGATGTATCTGGATGCGCTTTTCGGTGTTAAAAATCCGGATTATCAAAAATGGCTGGATCAGCGAATCTTTAACGGAGTATTAGGAGCAGAGTGCGATATTTCCACAGACCATGCCTATATTCTTGTATATGCGCAAACGACAAAACAGGAAGAATTCATAAAAATTGCGGATGAAACGATTCAAAAATTGAAAGAGAGATCGATGGACAACGAGGTCTTTGAAGCCTTAAAGGCCAAGCAGTTTGCCTCAGCTATCCGTACGCTGGATAGATTTGAGCCGTTTGCGATTGATTTGATGCACAGCTATTTTGAAAAGTATGATTATTTTAAATCATTAGAGGATCTTGGCAAATTAACCGCACAGAGCGCATGGGAAGATGTCAGAAACCTCGATCTTACAAATCGCACCATTACGCAAATTGTACCTAAATCCTCTGTTTTAACAGAAATGGACTAAATTAGATCGGATAGTAAATGTAAATAGATGAAAAACGGACGAAACAGATAGTTTTCGTCCGTTTGTTTATTCGAGAACCAATTCATAAAATACGGATAAAGGCAGGTGATGATAGATGGGAAGATACCCATACCGGAGGTAAAAAAAATGAATGTATTTTGTATGGCAGGAACAATTGAAGAATTACCGGTACTAAAGGAAACGCCAAATGGGATTAAAACCTGTACCGTATTATTACGATGTGAAAGACCGTTTGCCAACAGCGAAGGAATCTATGAATCCGATCTGATTCAAATTGAAGTATGGCGCGGTTTAGCACAGACAATCTGCTCGGTTTCCAAAGTGGGAAACTGGATTGTCGTAAAGGGAAGAATTTCTTCCAGAATGTTGGAGAGAGATGAGAGAACGTTTTATAATTACACCTTTGTGGCAGAACATATTGAATTCATCAAAAAAGACACCAATTAATGGTGTCTTTTTGTGGATTAACGGTTATAGAACTCAACTACTAACAGCTCGTTGATTGGCTGAGCTGTGAATAATTCATTACGTTCCGGAACACGTACATATGTTCCTTTTTTCGCTTCTTTATCAACTTCTACGAAAGCTAAAGTAGAAACTGCAGCTTCGAGTGCTTCGTTGATGGCTGCCATGTTCTTAGCGCGTTCACGAACTTCAACAACCTGACCAGGTTTAACCTGGAAGCTAGGAATGTCAACTTTCTTTCCATCAACTAAGATATGTCCGTGGTTAACCAGCTGACGAGCCGCACGGCGTGTACGGGCAAATCCCATACGATAAACGATGTTGTCTAAACGGCTCTCCAACATAACTAATAAGTTTTCACCGGCTGCGCCTGGACGCTTGCTGGCTTTAACAAAAGTGTTGTAGAACTGTTTTTCGCTTAACTGATAAGTGTGGCGGATACGCTGTTTTTCCTGCAGCTGAATACCATAGTTTGTTAATTTGGCACGACGACCGTTT
>CACYBS010000088.1 GCA_902772725.1 Erysipelothrix rhusiopathiae | reverse complement strand
TAGTACAACCGATGTCGTGGGATATGATGGCCAAAAAGTTCGTTTTATAACATCTTTCGGTTTCGCTGGTGATGCCCTTTATCTAAATAGTGAAAAAAACAATGAATATAGTGCAGATTCTGATAATATCTATCGATACTATCTTGAAAAACCAGAGAGTTGTCCGAAGTTAAAAAGTAGCCAAAATAAAGCAGAATTTGGTAAGGCGACCAAACCAATTCAAAAAGCATCTGCTACTGCTAAAGGTCTTGCGGAATTCATGAATTTTGGATTCCAAAAATTCCCTGATGATATGTTATTGTTGTATCGCTACACCGAGCTTCAATACTTACTCAAGTTCCACTTGGCTTCTATAGTATATCAAACGGCCCAACTATGTTATTGGTATTCCAAAGGAAGAGACACTGTAAAAGCAGAATTGCCACATCATATTTATTTAACAGGCAATGGATCTAAGCTCTTTAAATTATTAAACGAGCATGATAGAATGAATCTCTTCACAAAAATGTTTAGCAAGGCTTTCGGAATTTCAGAAGAGGATTCTCAGTTTGCAAACGGAGGACATTTAAATCTTCATACTTGTGCAGATCCTAAAGCCGCAACTGCTCAAGGTGCATTGAAAGCAATAGAAGAAACTGGTTTCGAGTTCAACAGGCGCCCTACAGAATGTGTCGTCATGCTTGGAGATGCTTCTACTGTTAAGAAAGGAAATTTCTTGCCAGATGAATCTGAAAAACCTGCGATGTTGGATAGCGTTAGAGCTAATGTTTATGAATTCATTGATGTTTTTTATGATTATTTAGGTTCAGATGACTATGAATTAACTGATGCTATACCTAAATGTAAGGTAAAAGAACAAGTTAAAGCAGTAGAGCGTGATCAAAGTATCTTCAAAATTGGTCGTAGAATAGACGATTCCTTATTCTTCCTTTACATTGCAAGAATCATGGAAAGAATATCTACAGACTTTGCATTAAAGAAGCGTTGATATTATCTAATTGAACGAGATGCAATCCCTCACAAAAGGGTTGCATCTCGTTCAATAATTCATTGTATTATATTATGAACAAGTATGTTATTCTTTTTCTTGTGGCTCTTGTTATTATTGCAATTTCTATTTGGCCACGAGCTGACTATAAAATTGTGGATGTTGAATCTGGTAACATTGTCGTTCTGAATAATGGTTCGAAAGTTAGACTTATAGGGATATCTGATACCCCAGAAGGAAAGGAGTATCTTGAAGATCATTATAAATATGCTGGAGTTGACGTTACATTGATTTCTGATAGTCAACGTGCTTTTGACCCCAATGATTTGCAAGGAAATGAAACCGTATATGCCTATGTAGTCCAAAATAGCGATGCACAATGTATAAACTCGACCATGATTCGCTTAGGAATAGTAGACTTAGAAGAAAGTGTTTATTTAAATGATAGTCTTACATCTTATCGTAAATACCAAAGTCTGACTGCTAATGAGAAATGAGTGTCAAAATAACTGGGTGTTATGAATAAAAAAATAATATTATCTTTTATCGTTTGTATCATATTACTTGGTTTAAAGTTGTGGCCTAGTGGAGACTATAAGATTGTAGCTATAATCGATGGTAATAGTGTGAAATTAAATAATGGTACTGAAGTTCATTTGATTGGTGTGTCATCAACAGAAGAAGGCAAACAATTTCTTTATGATAATTTTCAAACTCAAGAGGTAACTCTAATACCAGATCGTTCAGCAGCCTTTAATCCACATTCTTTAAATGGTAATGAGGTCGTTTATTCTTATGTATATAAAAAAGATGAGGATTTATGCATCAATGAAGTGCTGTTAAGAGAAGGTGTTGCAGACATAGAAGAAAGTGTATATCTCAATGACAAACTAAAAGCATTTAGGACTGCCGCAGAAAAAGGCCGAAGCATTTCACCCAAACCTAAAACTCCAACTAAAAAACGGATAATAAATTATAGCGAGGATAATATCGTTCTTCCTGAATATACAATGCCAGGAGAGCGGCGTTACTCCTTTTGGTCACAAGATGGAAATAAGAATATTGACATGTTGAAAGAAGCATGCGACTATGATCTTCCTTATACTAAGAGTTTCGCAAATCAGTTAGCAGGTAGGAGTCCAGGCAATTTCAATCCTGCCCAAATTTGTGAAATATTCAATTACTGTTATAATAAATGGAGATATGTCAATGATCCATCAGG
>CACYBS010000087.1 GCA_902772725.1 Erysipelothrix rhusiopathiae | reverse complement strand
ATATCTTCGGTTGAGATTGTCTTCTTCCCTTTTTTGTAGGTCAAATATGCATATTCATCGGTAATATGAATATTGAAAGTATCCGCTTCATCAAATGGAAGAGAGTGCAGGATATATGTTCTTCCCTGCGCAATCAAGCCAATCTGATACGTTTGTCCTTCACTTAGCTCCACATACAACAGCCGTTTCTCTTTTGGAAGAATGTGACCGCCATCAACCAACAAATCGGTCTTGAAGGTACTTTGCGCATCGTTTTTAATGAACATCGCTACTATATTTGCCTCAGAAACATTTTTCAATAAGATTTCTGAGCTTGTATCTGTATGATCCGATAAGGTAATTATATCTGCTTCTTTTTCTGTTTGAATTTCCTTGGCGGATGCTTTAGCGCATCCTGAAACAGTTGTCATCAGACATAAGGACAAAATCGGTAATGTCTTTTTCATGAAAACACCTCTTTTTCTCAATAATAATGGTATCTTCAATAATTGTCCACCTATTTTCAATTCTAATCTAATTCTAATAAATTCAAGGCATCAATGCGGTCGGAAATCGATTGATTTCTTTGATCGAAAAGAAGCTGCTTATTATATACAAAGTATTTCGGACAGCCATGGGCAAAAATGTACTTTGAGGAAGCCGGACGTACGGTCAGTTCACTGACAAGAATCAACATCTCCTGTCCATTCCCAAAAGCTTTTTCAAAGAACACAAAGACATTTTCCAACATATTTTGAAGGTTTGTATTCTGTTCTTTCAATTTCGCAAGCTGTTCCTTTAAAGAAGCCTTCACATGATTCCAGCCGCTTTGATGATAGATTGTTAATAATTCTTCAAAAAGTGTACATAAGCCAAGGGCAGTATCTACGTGTTCTTTGGTGTCGGTCTTCTCACTTTCATGAAGATAATTTTCTCTTAAGGTTTCTAAGGCTGCTTCATAATCTTCAGAGATCTTTGAAACGATTGGAACCGCTGTTTTGAGAATATTTTCCTTTTGAACAAAGGTGGAAATGCGATCATCCAGAGAAGAAATAATCAACGATATCAAAGATATTCTTTCATCGAAGGCTGCATTATTGGCCCGTTTTAGAATCATTTCCGATTCAGTTCCGTTCAATACATCAAGAATTTGATAGTCTGCCTGATATTTGCGGTATAGATCATAGTAGTTCGCAAAGTCACGGGCAATCTGTTCATCCTGGATGTACTGTCCGATTAAGGCCGAATCCACCGTTAAATCATTTTCTTCATAGAGCGTAATCATTTGACTTAAATCATCCCACGCTCTGGCAGTCACAAAGTTCTTGCCTTCCACGGTTGTCATGACTCTGTAAAAATACTGCGTTTTTATTTCTAAATAAGAAAGGATGACCGGATGAACGCCTGTCTGCAGGGCGAATTCTTTCCAAACCGGATAGTCCGGTTCTACTTCGATCTTTTTCAATCTATCCAGCATCGCAATGTCAAACTGACGGACCGAATCGTTATATTCCGGCGGGTTGCCGGCTGTAACTACGATCCATCCATCCGGAACCTGATGTCTTCCGAAAGTCTTATATTGTAAAAACTGCAACATGGAAGGAGCCAGCGTCTCAGAAACACAGTTGATCTCATCCAGAAATAAGATACCTTCTTTTTTACCGGTCTTTTCCATTTCATCATAGACACTTGCGATAATTTCACTCATGGTGTATTCGGAAACACTGTATTTTTTACCGCCGTATTCTTTATCTACAATAAAAGGAAGTCCTAAAGCCGATTGTCTTGTGTGATGGGTCATGGAATACGATACAAATCCAAGATTCAATTCGGCCGCAATCTGTTCTACGATAGCCGTTTTTCCAATCCCCGGCGCACCGACTAAAAATACCGGACGCTGCTTAGAGACAGGAATGCGTGCTCTTCCATATTGATCTTTTGTAGAATACGCAATGATCGCACTTTGAATCTGTTTTTTAGCTTCTTTTATATGCATAATTTAGTCTCCTCCTAAATTGTAACGAATGGCCCATGGTGGCACCTGCACATCTTTATTATCTTCCGGAAACAGAAAGGCAGTCCGATACGATGGTGTATATTTTGGATAAATTCCATCCCCATCGGTAAAGTACAACAGACCTCCCAGTTTTTTAAAAGTATGGTCGGCAATTCTTTCATCCACATATTGAAATACAGGGCGAAAATCCGTTCCGCCTAAGCCTTTTATTTCCATATGGTCGATATAATTCTGGAATTCATTTGCGGTATGAATCACCATGCTTTCACGAATCAACATATCACACTGCAAAATATGAATATTAAAATAAGAAAAGAAATTTTCTCTCTGTTCAAATATATTAAATGTCTTCTGTAAAAAGCTCTGTACGACATCCCCCTGCACAGAACCGGAGGTATCAATGGCAATCACAAGTTCACGGATATTATGGATCTCTTTTGACTCCAGCGGTTCAATTAACGGCAGATTGGAATACAGCTTTAATCCGTAAGTATAGAAAATCGTATCAAAGTCCTCATCGTTGATCTGCATCTTTTCTCCGGTGGTCATAAAGAGTTTTAAAAACTTTGTATAGTTATATTTTTCGCGATGCAGCTTTTTAAGTGACTGCACCATCGCATCCATTTTCCCGTTTTCCTTATGAAACAGCTCCAGATCCATCTCAATTTTCTCTGAGATTTCTTTCCAATCCTTAAGGGCATTTTTAATCATTTCAAGCTGCTCATCATTGGCATTCGGGTCTTCGCCTTCTTTTCTTTCACCCGTATCATGGCTAGCCTTATCAAACAGGTTGTTGCCGGCATTTGTCGAATCATCTTTCACCTCATCGCCAAATAAGGTTTCCGAGCTGCCTTTCACATCTCGTAAGGTATACCAGATATCGTGGGTATCAAATTCAAAGAGTCCTGCCAACAATTTAATTTCATCATTTTGAAGGGAGGTTAAATAACGATATATATTCTGCGCCGTAAAATCCTGAACTTTTTCTTTCAACTTATCCAGTTCCCTCTGCTTTTGATCATCGTTTTCAAGTGCCATACAGTCAAGATTTAAATCAAGGATCACATTTTCTACTGCCATATCCCCCGCCAAATCCCACAAGGACATCTTTCTCTGTTCGGCAAAGTAGGGATGTTGAAATATTGAGTGCAATACGACATGAAAATAACCGCGGGTCAAGCTCTTAGGATCATTTTGGAACATCTTAATTACGGTAATCGGCGAATAATGAAAGAATTTACCGTCACAGCGAAATTCTGTTCCATCCGGAACAAAGATATAGCGGTTTAAGGCAATATCCATAAAACGCAGATGCAGGGTAAGCTGGGAAATCACATTTTGAAAGATTTCATTACTGATTTGAATTAGTTCTTCATCCATACTGACCCCTTTCTACAACATGCTCATTAAATCATCAAACAGATCTTCATCCGCTTTTGTTTCCAATAACATGGCTTTCTCTTTTGGATCATCGACAAGACTAAGATACGGCGAAATATCCGCATTTTGAAAATATCCTAAATCGATTCCCTGATGTAAAGCTCTGTATCGCTTCTGTGTTAAGATCGTTCTTACACATAAATCGGTATTCTCTTTGATCCAGTCTTGATATGCAGGAATTGTTTCCTGATAAGTTTCCAGATAATTAATGCTTAAAATACATTTGGCCTCCGGTTTCCATTCCTTTAAATCTACATTCGGAAGATAAGAATTGACCAGTTGGTAATTATCTTCATTTTTCCCGTTATAACGGCCGTTGGCACCCAAATTCCAATTCATATTCCAGTTATTGTCCAACATTTTCGAAGAGATGAAAAAGCCTTTCGGCATAGTAAGCGATAACTTCCCTCTTGTCTCAAACGCTCCTTTTCCCACTTCCTTTAAGAAATCCGGTAAGACCAGTTCTTTTAAAGAAGGACAGTTAAAAAACACATTATCACCGATTTTTTCAAGGTGACCGGGAAGAATCACCTTTTCTAAAGCGGTACAGTCATCAAACACATTTTCTTCTAAGATTTTTAAAGAATCCGGTAAGACAACTTTTTTTAAGGAATGGCACTGTTCAAAACAGGCGCGGGAAATTCTTGTCAGATTATTCCCAAACACAACATCGGTTAAATTTTCGCATTGAAAAAAAGTAATTTTGTTGAGATTCGTCAAGCGGTTCGATAAGGTTACGCTTTTTAGATTTTTACAGCGGGCAAACAATCCACTGCCGATAAAGCTTACCGAATCCGGAAGTATGATTCTTTCTAACGATTCACAATCATAAAAGACATTATTGCCCATCAGTTTTAAGCTTTGCGGCAATATAACCTCTTCTATATTCGCTGCACCATAAAAGGCATAATCATCAATCTCGGTTATACCATCCGGTACTACCACCCGTTTATCATCTCCGGTATATTTTTTTAAGATTTGCGAAACAATAGTAAATGACATCTTTTACTTCCTTTCAATGGGAAAAAGCCGGGTTAAGCCCGGCTTTGGTTTACTTTCCGTTTGCCAAGAGTTCCTGTACAACAGCGTCTTTTGGATATACGCCGGCAGCTTTTAATTCGGCAATTTTGTCTTTGAACTGAGGCAGATATTTTTCGTGTGCTACTAACAGTTCATTTAATACGGTCTGAGCAACTGCACCATGTTCAACCTGTGGGTTCATTTCAAAGGCAGCTAACGCTAAACCATAGTTACCGGTAATCGCAGCTTCAATCGTGCACTCTTCCATTGCCTTCATCAACTGCACCCAGCCTCTTTCACTGGCATTGAATTTACCCCATGTCCAAGGAATCGGTCCTTTTCCGGTAATTGTGCAGGATACTTCTACAATCGCATCGTACGGAAGATCGGCAAGAGCACCGTTATTCTGTGTAGATACAACCATGTGAGTTCGCTTATCACCATAGATCGAAGCGATACATTCACATGCCGCATCGGAATAATGGGCACCACCGCGTTTTGATAACTGTTCCGGTTTATAGTTCAAATTCGGATCTTTATACAGTTCGAACAATTCAGCTTCTGTCTGTTTTACCTGTTGAGCACGGGTACCAACTGTATTGAACTCTTCGATGGAATGTTTCAACATTTCATCGTGCATGTAGTAGTAACGATGATATCCGCATGGAATCAACTGGATCTGCTTCATATGATCCTTTAAGAACTTGCACTGGAAGATGTTGGCAGGTGTTCCATCATCTACATTTGGATCATACATATTGTCAATTAATTTATCTGTTAAATCATTACCATGCTGGTCAGTAACCTTGTGGTAATGGAAATGGTTCAAACCGGCAAATTGATGAATACATTCTCTTTCTGTTAAACCAAATTGCGGAGGTTCTCTAAGAAGTGCACCAACCGGAACGTTACAAAGACCAACCGTCTTCTTCCATCCGCCCCACTTAATGGCAGCTTCGGTAACCATACCTGATGGGTTGGTAAAGTTGATCAACCATGCATCCGGGCATAATTCCTTCATATCTTCAATGATGCCTAAGATAACAGGGATGGTACGGAATGCCTTAAACATACCGCCGGCACCGTTGGTCTCCTGACCTAACATACCGTAGTAAGAAGGAATTCTTTCATCCTTAATACGTGCATCTAATAATCCGACACGGAACTGCGTTGTAACAAAGTCAGCTCCCGGTAATGCTTCTCTGCGGTCTAATGTCAAATGAACTTGAACATCATAAGGAGTCGCATCCCACATACGCTGTGCCATCGCACCAACAATTTCTAATTTTTCTTTTCCGGCTTCTACATCGCATAACCAGATTTCACGAATCGGAAGTTCATCATAACGCTTGATAAATCCTTCCATCAATTCCGGTGTATAGCTGGATCCTCCACCGATCGTAACAATTTTTACAGGTTTCTTTTCCATATATTTATCCTTTCTCTCGCTGATTTCATTATAAACTGTTTTAAAGGATTATACTATGTTCCGAATAATCTTTGACCTTTGTTCCTTTTTGTTCGATAATTTAACATAAAAATAAGGAACAGTGTTCCTTATTCATTTAGTAATGGATTGTCGGATTTCCGTCCCTTCGTCTCAAAGATCGGCTCTCTTTCCCTAATAGAGGCAGCTACTTTCTTTTCTTTATTGGCATCATAATCCAGTTTAAATATATTGGAGTAAATCACATCCAGCACATATAATACCGATAACGCAAAGCTGAAGTTTCCCAGATTGGAAACTAACTTTTCTCTGGAAGAGACATGAATCGTGCATGGTACCATGGAGGATAAACGATTGATTCCATACGATGTGATGGCAGCGCAGCTAACTCCTTTTTCAAGTACGATGGATGCACAGCTGATACAGCGGGAACTCTCTCCTGTATAAGAAAGAATTAATACAGCCGAGTGCTCTATATCACAATGTTCCATCTCATATAAAGTTTCATGTGCTTCATATAGAATAATGACCCGTCTGCCGATTTTCATCATTTTCTCTTTAAAGGCTCTTGCAATCCCAATCTGTGCCGATAAGGTCACAATATAGATCGTTTCCTTATTTAAAAGCTCGGTTGCCTTCGATAAAACATCCTCATTTAAAAGCGATAAGGTATCCTGAATAGTCTCTGTATATAAAGTCGCAAGTTTTCCTGCCACTTCTAAATTTCGATCTTGTCTTTCAAAAGGATGATTGGGATCCACTTCGGTAAAATAATGCGAGGTATACTTCAATTCTTCCAGATATTTTTCTTTAAAATCTCCCAGTCCCTCAAAGCCTAATTTTTGGCAGAAGCGGACAATCGATGAAGGTGCTACATATGCCTTAGCGGCAATCTGTCTGGTGCTTTCCTTTTTGATAGATTCCTTTGCCTGAATCAAATAATTCGCAATGGCCTTTTCCGAATCCGAAAAATCTTTCTGGTCTTTTAATAATTCATCTATTAACATATCTTATACTTCCGTTATTTTCTTGAGATATTTCACAGGTACTTCTTTGGTCAGCCACACACCGTTGACAGACCGATAGAATACATAACCATCTTTCATCATGGAAGAACAATCGACAAGATAAACGACCGGTTTACCGTGTCTGGATCCTACTTTTACAGCTGTTTGAATATCATTGGATAAATGTACATATAACCGACTCTTAGGCTTCAATCCTTCTTCATCAATGGAACTTACATATTTTTGTCCGGTTCCATGATATAAGTCATGGTCCGGATTTACTTTTTCTAACTCTACATCGACGTTGATGGAATGTCCCTGATTGGCACGAATCTTTGTCTTATCTTCATTAAAAGAAAAGCGTCCCTTATTATCGGTTCGTACCACTGTTTCAAGTGTTTCCATGTCAATGCCAACCCCTTTGATAAGCTCATCTACATCAGCCCATCCATGTTCATCTAATTCAATGCCGATGGTCTCAGGCTTATGGCGCAGGATCAGGCTGATATATTTTCCTATTTTTGTATAATTCTGTTTCATAACATATTTTCTCCCTTAATTATTATACATTGTATCAGCTTTAAGTTTGAACATTCAAAAAAGGAAGAGTAAGATGAAAAAGTCGGAGGAATACAAATGATAATACGTGAATACAATAAAAATGATATACCGGCCATGATTGAGATCTGGAATGAGGTTGTAGAAGATGGCATTGCCTTCCCTCAGGAAGAAGTATTGAATTTAGAAACAGGAACTGCCTTTTTTGAATCGCAAAGCTATACAGCGGTTTGTGATGATAACGGTCAAGTTGTCGGTCAGTATATTCTTCATCCCAACAACATCGGCCGCTGCGGCCATATCTGCAATGCCAGCTATGCCGTAAAATCAAACCTGCGCGGAAAACATATCGGAGAAATGCTGGTAAAGGACTGCTTAGAAAATGCCAAAAGATTAGGTTTTAAAGTATTGCAGTTTAATGCGGTCGTAGAATCCAACATTCATGCCCGTCATCTATATGAAAGACTGGGTTTTGTACAGTTAGGAACCATCCCGGGCGGCTTCAGGATGAAAGATGGCCATTATGAAAACATCTGTCCTTACTACCATACCTTATGATCCCATTAACATGGGATTTTTATTTTGCGTTGACATTGGTCGGTTCTTACGTTATTATATGTAGGAACTTACCAATTAGAAAGGAATTCCATGCAAAGTAATAAAATATCAATCTTAGTTAAAAAAGCCGCCTTACATGCAGAAAGGGTGCAGGCCCCTATTTTACAGGAGCACGATTTGTCGGTATCCCAATATAAGATATTAAAACACCTGTACAAATCCCCGAAAGATTCGATCCGCGTCGTGGATCTGGAAGACTTCTTTTCCATGACACACCCTGCTGTGATCGATGTTCTTAAAGTATTGGAGAAAAAAGGATATACCACACGAATTGTCAATCCGGAAGACGCCCGTTCCAAGATCGTATCCTTAACGGATAAAGCATATTCCATGCAGGAAGAGCTGGAAGGATTAGGCGATGAGATGGAAAATATCTTAACTACAAACTTAACCCAGAGAGAAAAAGATACCTTAGTCAATCTGCTGATTAAATTTCTGGGATATAAAAAGGAGAAAAAACATGAATAACACTGAAATTTCACAATACGATAAGATGACAAAGACACCGATTCCAAAGCTTATCGTCACGCTGGCCATCCCCAGCATTATTTCCATGCTCATCAACAATATCTACAACCTGGTAGATACCGCCTTTGTCGGACAGCTTGGAACCAGCGCCAGCGGGGCTGTCGGAGTTGTATTTGGCTTTATGGCCATTATTCAGGCTTTTGGATTTATGTTTGGACAGGGTTCCGGTTCCATCATGGCAAGATTACTCGGAAACCAGGATAAAGAACGGGCTTCGATTATCACATCCGCCGGTTTCTATGGAGCACTTCTATGCGGATTGATTATTACTGTCATCGGTTTTCTTAAACTCGATGATATTGTCATGATGTTAGGAAGTACGGAAACCATTGCGCCGTATGCCAAAGTATATATTTCCTATATCTTAGCTTCCGCTGCCTTTATGAGCAGTTCCCTTGCCTTAAACAATCTGCTTCGTTATGAAGGTAAAGCATTTCTCGGAATGATCGGCTTAATGTCCGGTGCCATTTTAAATATGATCGGTGATCCGATCTTCATGTTTGGGATGAATATGGGAATATCCGGTGCCGGTTTATCCACAGCGCTTTCCCAGGTTATCAGCTGGTTTATCTTATTCTATATGTTCAAATCCGGAAAAACCGAATCGAAAATCAGTATCAAGCGGGCACTGAGTGCCGGTGCATCGGATTATTTCAATATTATGGCTACCGGTTTTCCAAGTCTGTTAAGACAGGGATTAAACAGCTTAACAACCGTCCTTTTAAATTCATGTTGTGCAGTATATGGAGATGCAGCCGTTGCCGGCATGAGCATTGTTACGCGGGTAATCTTCTTTGTGTTCTCCATTGCCTTAGGTGTCGGACAGGGATTTCAACCCGTATCGGCCTTCAACTATGGTGCCGGAAAGTATTCCCGTATAAGAGAAGGCTATCGCTTTACATTAATCGCATCGGAGACCATTATCATTATCGGCTGTGTTACATTGTTGTTGAACGCGCATAATGTCATCGGCATCTTTAGAGATGATCCTGCCGTAATCGAGGTAGGAACTAGAGCACTACGTCTGCAGGCGCTCTCTCATCTGTTACTGCCGATCGCCATGGCAACGGAAATGTTGTTTCAAAGTACCGGTCAGAGAGGACAGGCATCCTTTATATCAGGACTTAGAAGCGGTTTCCTATTTATCCCGTTATTGTTGATCTTATCTCAAACAAGAGGTCTGGCAGGTATACAGGAAGCCCAGCCGCTTGCGATGGTATTATCGGTCCCGCTCACAATTCCTTTTGCGATTCACTTTTTTAAAAAGCTTCCAAAAGAGGATATAAATTAAAGCAGAGCGCTTCATTGCGCTCTGCTTTTAAATAGGCCAATCGTTAAGGCATGTATGCATAATCGAAGGATCTGGATGGTATCACAGAGAATATCATTTCTCACTCCATCCAACATGAAACCATATTGATGATTCTCATTTTGAAAAATATCCAAATTAATCTCCATATTTTTCAGCTTCTGCTGAATAATTAATATATCATTAAGTTGATCGACATCTTCTTGAAGGCTTACCTTCCGAATATATTGATTATTGGCATGGATCTGCTTTTCAATTCGATCTATTTCTTCCTGCCGGATATTGATTTGTTCTAACTCATAATTTAAGCTGTCTTGAATTAAATCAGCCAACATCAATTTTTCTTCGTCCATATTCTTCCTCTTCTTAATAGTAAGACGAGATAAAAATGAAATAGTTCAATATATAATGATTTTTTTTATTTAATACAATACTGTAGCTAAAAAAAGCCGGATTATTTTCCGGCTGTTACATATTCTGCCATATAAGAATGGTAATATTATCGACTCCTCCATGCTCTAAAGCTTTTTCGAGCAAAGTTTGGCAGGCTTCTTTAATAGAAGAGCTCTCTAATAAGATACTTTGAATTTCCTCATTGGAAACCATATCGGTTAGACCATCCGAGCATAACAGGTAGATATCACCCGCCTGAAGTTTCTCTTTGGAAATAAATGGATCAATGGAGTATTCCCTGGGATTCATTCCCAAAACCTGGGTAAGAAACGCTTTGGCATATTTTATGCCCATCCATTCCACAAACGAGGTCTCGCTGTGATCCAGACTTAATTGGTGTAAAGAGCCATCACGCAGCCTGTAACACCGGCTGTCACCGACATTATAAACCCATACATTTTTTGTATCGTAATAGAGAAAGACCATGGTTGTTCCCATATAATGAGAACCTAATTCTTTTTCAACCTCGTATACCTTCTGATTCAGATGCAGGCAGAGCTTTCTTAATGAGGATTCAATATCTTCATTTAAAAATCCCGTATGCAAGGCAACATCCAATGCCTGAGCAGCTCCATAAGAGGCGAGTTCCCCGTAATCGCCGCCTCCCATACCGTCAAATACGGCATACATCTGCGCAGTATTCGGATCCTGTTCCAGCTCCAGAATTCCTTCCGACTGTACATGGACAGGCTCTAAAAAACTGCCGTTGAAATAGAAATTGTCTTCGTTGTTTTTACGATTATGACCGATATGACATACACATACCGCTTTTGAAATATTCACCATATACTCCCCGATTGTCTCTCACACAAACATAAAACTTCCTCTTTAGTTTATCACGCATGTACAATCAGGGTCAAATTTCTCTCATTAACGCAGGGCGTCCTTCATCGATTTCACATATTCACCGACATATTGAGGTGCATCTTTTCCATACTGTTCCACTATTTTGACAATCGCAGAACCGACAATAGCTCCATCAGATAAATCAGCCATTTTCTTAGCCTGGTCCGGAGTGGAAATGCCAAAGCCAATGGCACACGGAACATCGGTATTCTCCCGTATCACCTGAACAATGGAATTCAAATCGGTATTGATTTCACTTCGAACTCCGGTCACACCTAAACTTGAAACCAGATAGATAAATCCTTCAGCTTCCCTGGCAATCATCGCTATGCGGTTTTGAGAAGTCGGCGCAATCAAGGAAATCAGATTGACTCCATACTTTCTGCAGTAAGGAAGAAATTCTTCCTTTTCTTCAAAAGGAAGGTCAGGAAGGATGAGTCCGTCTATGCCGATTTCTTTACATGCGGAAATAAATCTTTCGGCCCCATAGGAAAAGATCACATTGGCATAGGTCATAAAAACCATCGGTACATCGATATCCTTGCGAAGTAACCGTACTAAATCGAAAATCTTATCGGTTGTAACACCACCGTTTAAAGCTCTAAGGCTGGCATTTTGAATAACCGGACCTTCGGCTGTAGGATCGGAAAACGGGATACCCAATTCAATCAAGTCCGCACCATTTGCCACAGCTTCCGCTACAACTTTAGCCGTTGTTTCAAGATCCGGATCGCCGCAGGTAATAAAAGCGATAAATGCCTTTCCATGATCAAAAGCTCTATGAATATTACTCATGGATATCCTCCCCTCTGAAACGTGCTATGGCAGCACAATCCTTGTCTCCTCTGCCGGAAATCGTAATCACAATAATTTGATCTTTATTCATCTTAGGTGCTATTTT
>CACYBS010000086.1 GCA_902772725.1 Erysipelothrix rhusiopathiae | reverse complement strand
TTGTTGGATATGAATCTCCTGCTGTGTTTATAAAACCATCTTCAACTCCAAACATTGTGTGAACTTCTGCGCTAGGGTTTATCTGCCTTCCATTTATATTCTGAATGTAAAGTTCATCCTTTGCTCCACAAGCAACTACTTCGTATTTTACCTGATTATTTGGCAATCTCTGAGCCTTAATAACAACGTCATTCATATCGTAGTCACCAAGTTCAGTATCTTCAAAGCAGAATGTATATGTTTCTTCCTCAATCTCTGGAATAACAATTATTGGTTCAAAACCACCTTCAACTTCCATTATAATGTCGTTAAAGTCTGCATCTGTACCTGACTCGAAACATAAGAACATTCTGTTGTTCACTGTTAACCAAGCAGCACGTGGGCCATTTTCTCCCAGGTTTGAACTCTTGAAATTACACTTACTATATGAGTTGATGTAATTGTTAAGTCTTCCATCACCATATAATTCGCCTTGTTTCTTTCCACCCTCTGCTGTAGTCTTAGCACGAACCATAAATCCAATCTTATATCCTTCTGGGAAATAATATGAACCAACTGTGTTTTCATTTGGTGTTCCTTCTCCCCAATATATAAGTGCGTATGCTGCGTGCTTACTTATAACATCATCACCCTTGATACACTGATTG
The DNA here is from genome assembly GCA_902772725.1 of Erysipelothrix rhusiopathiae. Lineage (GTDB taxonomy): Bacteria > Bacillota_I > Bacilli_A > Erysipelotrichales > Erysipelotrichaceae > RUG11795. The sequence continues at coordinate 1,978 of CACYBS010000086.1, read as the reverse complement.
AACTGAATCGCCTTATACTTTGGTAGGCTTTCAAAATATGCTACTGGGTCACCTGTTACATCACTCTCCTTAAAGTAGTAGTAATAAAGGTCAGAATTTTCAATCTCCTTATATCCTCCATCATTCTTATAAACTGGAGAAACAACTATTGGGTCTTTACCTGTGGTTATAGGATATACATTTTCGTTGTAGAATCCACTTCTTCTAACCAATGGAAGGTTGTTATACTTTCTACCATTCTTGAAATAAGAGAATATGATTGCCCTGAATGTAGCAATATATTCGTCTGAATATTCTACAGCAGCCATCTTCTGTGATGTATAGTCTGCCATTCCATATAATTTCTCTCCAGGAACCCATCCTCTTTCCGCTTCAAAAGGTATTTCTACTGTTGATAGCCTAAGTTCACCAGTAGGTAGGGTGTAATTTATAGCCCTTGTCATTGCCCTTGTAGCAACTACTTCATATGACACAAAATTATCTTCTACCTTCTTAACAACAAAATCAGTTCCTGAAATGAACATAACATACATTCCAAGATTGTTATCTGGCAAATCATAACTCATTGTAATTGATGATTCACCATTTGTACTCATTTCATTAAGAGATAATATAGAGGTTTGACCATCTTCATCATTAACGTAAACAACTAATTTCACTGTTTTGATGTTAGATGGAATGTTAACAATTGTCAACTCACCTGAAGATGTAAGTTTCCAATCGTGATTCTCATCAAACGTTTCTCCAAATACTTTCTCAACGTTTGCCTTGATTTGTTCATCTGTAATCTGTGTTGCAGATTCCAAATCGTGCTTCATACAACCGCCTAATAATAAGGCACTTAACACTAAATAAACAATTTTCTTTTTCATTTTTATACACATTTTATATAAATATATGCAATTATACACAAAAAAAATTAAAAAAAGAAATCTTTTAACGTTTTTTAAGATTTTAATTTTCTTCAAAAAACTTATAAATCATTTTTGGTATAAATTTCATTAATTTATTACTTGCCCGGTTATATTTGTAAACAACCCATTTTCTGAATTGATTAAAATTCCTGAATTTTATAGTTGTTAATTCATTTGCCCACATTACAAGGTCATATTGCATATTTTCATCTGTGCAATTATAAAATTCATTTGCAAATTTAAAAGCATCTTCAAATCTGTGATATTCAGGAGTGCTTTTTATTACTTCCAATGCTTCTTCTGCTGTTTCTACTTCAACCATAGTACCTGATAGATTACCATACATTCCGGCAATAAATGCAGGCATTTCCATTTGGCTTGTTATATATATAAAATCTGATAAATTATTTTTCAAAATTGAATATTTATCATTCCCAAATTTATAATTGAAATTTTTATAATATCCATCAGATTCAGCGCTCTGGTTTTCACTTCCTCCTTTACGGCGTTTCATTGCATCCCTATAAGCATGCGTCAATTCATGCATTAATGATGCAATCAATTTACCTTCTTCCAATGGGTTAACAATTTTAGGGTTAACTAAAATTGTTGTTCTACCATCCATTCTTGGGTCTAGAATATAAGCTGCTCTTAAATTATATTTTGTAGGATATATGTGTGCTTCGCCATCAGCAGAAAACCAGCAAGGAATATCAAGTGGAGTAAAAAAATCATTATCTTTTTTCCAATTTGTAAATATTTCATCTGCTATTCGTATTGCTAGTTCTTTGCAACCATTAAAAACACCGTATGATTCATTTATTTTTCTCATCACTTTTTTTATTTATAAATATTAAAAAAGCAGAAAGGTTACTTTCCTTCCTGCTCTTTCTCAGATGTAAATATCATATTAAGATTTTCAAATTTTACTACAACATCTGTGTCAGATGGTGTAAATTCCTGTCCTTCTGGTTTATTCCTATAATACAAGTCTTCATCAATTTTCCTTAATTGTTCTTTTGTTACATTCACAACAAGGTCATTTTCTTGAGTTAACCCATTGT
>CACYBS010000085.1 GCA_902772725.1 Erysipelothrix rhusiopathiae | reverse complement strand
GAGTGAGTCAGTTATGTTTCTTGCGTTTTGGAAAGTATTTACGCTGGAAAATCTGATGTACCTATTAAAAGGAGCGCTGTTATCTCTTGGGATAGCAGCGTTATCTCTTATTTTCGGCTTATTGTTGGGAATATTAGGTACAATTGGAAAAAGGTCTAAGCATCGTATTCCGCGCTGGATTGCCAACTTCTATGTTGAAGTGATCCGCGGTACTCCGTTGATGCTGCAGATCTTAATTATTTTCTCAGTAATTCCTTCTATCTATACGGCATTTACGGGAAAAGTAATGCGTATTAATGTATATTTAATCGGTATCATTGCCTTAAGTATCAACTCAGGTGCTTATCAGGTTGAATTGATTCGAAGCGGTATCAACGGTGTGGATAAAGGCCAGTGGGAAGCTTGTGAAACATTGGGATTGAATTACCGTAAGACGATGCAGCTTATTATCCTGCCACAGGCATTTAAGCGCATTGTTCCACCAATCATCAGTGAATTTATTACCTTGATCAAAGACTCTTCATTAATCGCATCCATCGGTGCCGTAGAACTTTTGAAGGGTGCACAGGTCTTAGGGGCAAAATATTTTGATGTTATGTCACCGTATTGTATTGCGGCTGTATATTATTTGATTATGACCGTAACCATTTCCATAATTGGAAGCTATGTAGAAAAGAGGTTGGCAGTCAGTGATTAACGAAGCAATGCCTATGATTAAAATTGAGCATATGGAGAAACACTTCGGAGCTCTTCATGCGCTTAAAGATATTAATCTAGAAGTATATAAAGGGGATATCGTATCTCTGATCGGACCTTCCGGTTCCGGTAAAAGTACACTATGCCGCTGTATTCACGGTTTAGAAAAGCACGATGGCGGAAAGATCTTCCTTGAAGGGGAAGAGATGAATCCAAAAGATGAGGCAAAGTATCGTGCCCAGCGAAACCATATGGGATTCGTGTTCCAGCACTTTAACTTATGGCCAAACAAGACCGTCATTGAAAACTGCAATCTGGCACAGATTGAGGTATTGGGAAAATCGCAGGAAGAAGCAGAGGCTACTTCCATGGATTATCTTACAAAGGTCGGTCTGGCGGAAAAGCGTGACGAATATCCGAATAAATTATCGGGCGGTCAGAAGCAGCGTGTTGCGATTGCAAGAGCCTTATGCATGTCTCCGGATTTAATGTTGTTTGATGAACCTACCAGCGCATTGGACCCGGAAATGATCAAAGAAGTATTGGAAGTAATGAAAGATCTCGGCCGTCAGGGAATGACCATGGTTGTGGTAACACATGAAATGGGCTTTGCCCGCAAGGTGGGAAACCGTGTCATCTTCTTAGATGGCGGAGAAATCATCGAGGATACAACCAGCGAAGAATTTTTCTCAAATCCACAGTCAGACCGAGCTAAAGATTTCTTAAGTAAGGTGTTCTACGAATGATCTTGAAACACTTTGGGGTAGAGGAATGGATGACTGAACATGAACAGTCAGCCAGATACAATTTGACAGATACCTGTGTGCAGCCGTTGACTTGGAATGAATTAAATGATTTTACACACATTGATTTAAGTTCCATCTGTCTGGATTATGGAGAAATTACGGGTTCCTTACCATTAAAAGAAGCCATTTTATCACTGTATGAAACAGGAGATATCAGCCATATCACTACCGCAAACGGATGTCTGGAAGCCAATGCCCTGGTTTTGGAAACGCTGTTGGAAAAAGATGATCATGTGATCTGTTTTGTTCCGGGATATCAGCAGTTTTATGATTATCCGGAGTCTTTTGGATGTGAAGTAACTAAGATTGAATTAAAGGAAGAACAGAATTGGATTCCTGATTTGGATTTGGTAAAAAAGGCGATTAGGCCGGAAACGACTCTGCTGATTCTCAATAATCCAAACAATCCTACCGGTACTTATTATGATGAAGAACTTCTGCTGCGATTGGTTGAAATCTGCAAAGAGCACGATATCCGGATCTTTGCGGATGAAGTATATCTGGATTTGGATAACTGCCCATCCATCAGTGATCTTTATGATAAGGGAATATCTACCGGTTCCATATCAAAACTGTATGGTCTTGCCGGAATTCGATTAGGCTGGATCAAGGCAGAGCCTTCCCTGATTGAAAGAATTAACTCGCGTCGTGATTACACAATGGTATCAACAGGACCGATGAAAGATGCCATTGGAGCTGCAGTTTTGTCCAATCGAGAACCGATTCTGAAACGGGCAAATGATATTATTGAAAGAAATAAGCAGTATTTATCGACGTGGGTCAAGGATAATCCGTATTTTGATGTTGTGATCCCAAAATACGGAACGGTATGTTTTTTGAAATATAACTTTGAGTTTGACAGTGTTGAGCTGGCCAATCAGCTTTTAGATGAAATCGGCGTATTCTTTGTACCCGGTGCCTGCTTTGATTATGAAAACCATTTCCGTCTTGGCTTAGGCCAGAGCGAGAAGATGTTTGCGGCAGGCTTGAATGCTCTGTCCAAGTGGACAACCAACCGATTGGCAAAATAATTCCATTTATGATACACTATCACCATTAAGTGAGGATAATGTATGAAACGATTGTTATTCGTATTGTTAGGCTTATGCCTGATTGGATGTACCCGGATATCCGATGTTGTTGAGGAAGAAAAACCGGAAGAAAAAGTTGCACAGCATGTAATATGCACCAATGAAGGCGGAAATATCATCGAGTTCAAAGCGGAAAACGATGATGTTACGGAAATAACGGAAACGTTTTTTCAAAGCTATGAGGAATTGGGTGTGACCGAACAGATGGATCCGGCACAGATCAATGAAAAAATAAGCTCAGGGCTTGCTCAAAAATACGAAGAAATCGGAGGCGTAACTTTTGATGTGGTCTCAGAAGAAGGTCGTGCAAAAATTGTGATGACCATTGACTGCACAAAAGCGAATATTGAAAAACTGGTTGAATTCGGAATTCTGGAGAACGGTGAAGAAGGCGCAGGTGCCATTTCACTGGAATCATTGAAATACGGATTGGAACAGGATGGAGCTTACGGTTGTGAAATACAGTAGATAAGAGCGGAAAACCGCTCTTTTTTTTGGAGGGATTACGATGCGTTACTATATAGCGGATACACATTTTTTTCATAAGGCGTTAAACACGAAGATGGACTGCCGCGGTTTTGCGGATGTATATGAGATGAATGAATATATAATTCATCAATGGAATTCAAAGGTAAGGAAAAACGATGAGGTTGTGATTCTGGGTGATTTTTCATGGGGGAATGCAGAAGAAACGATGAGTGTTCTTGAACAGCTGAACGGAAAACTTTATCTTATTACAGGAAACCATGACCGGTTTATCAAGGATAAAAAAATGGACTTATCCCGCTTTATCTGGATCAAGGATTATGCAGAGCTTCATGAAAATAAGCGCAAAGTAGTTTTGTGTCATTACCCGATTGTCTGTTATAACGGACAGTACCGCAAAGATATAAACGGGAATCCTTCTACCTATATGCTGCACGGTCACATTCATCAAACACACGATCAAGAGCTTCTGGATCATTATCAGGCATACGTAGCATCCCAGATGCATACATGCATCGACGGTTCTATAGAGCCGATTCCGATGCAAATGATTAACTGTTTCTGTATGTATTCCGATTATAAGCCGATGACTTTGGATGAATGGATAGAGATTGATAAAAAAAGACGAGAAACTCTTTGAATATAATGTTATAATGTTTCAAGTAATGTAATGTTATAAAATTTAAACAAATGAGGAAAAGTATTATGTTAGATAGTAGTAAAGGATCAAAACCGTTGTATGTGCAGATAAAGGATATCTATCGCGACAAGATTGTTTCTGGTGAATATAAGCTGGGAGATCGAATTGAAAGCGAAAACGAAATCCAGCAAATATATGATGTGTCTCGTATCACCGCAAGGCAGGCTGTGATGGATT
>CACYBS010000084.1 GCA_902772725.1 Erysipelothrix rhusiopathiae | reverse complement strand
AATGAATATCTACCAATAATTTTAATATCGGGAAATAAATACTGCTGATGTAGAAACATTATATTATTATAAATAGAGAGCAGTATTCGTTTTTCTTTATCATACAACCCTGCATTTTTTATTACGAAAAAAGAAGAACTGCATAATAATCTTATTCTACAACCCACAAAGGGATTGCCAGTAATAAACTGAATTGATTTTGGAATAATATATTCTCCAAATTTAATGTGATCAAATATACAATTTCCCAAACATTTAACTGATTCAGGTAAAATAACATTTTCAATTCTTCGAAAAGTTTCAAATGCATTATCGCATATTATTTTTGTGCCATTCCTTAATTTATAGGAGGCTTCATCTGCATAGAAGTGCAATAGCCTTATGCCATCTTGCGAATACTTCGCAATTTTCCATAACTCATGTTCCTCATCTTCATTTTCGCCCCAGTCTATAATAGAATTGTCCCAATCGTTTTGTGTTACTGCAGTTTTCTTTATCTCCTCCTTGTAATTAATTATAATATCTAAATCTTCTACTTTAGGTATATGAGGTTCGGAATCATTGAATGTATTTTCTTCCTTTATATTATCTTCATTACAATCTGCCGAAATCATTGTGTGTCCTGATTCCGTCTTAATTTTTTCTTTGACTGCATCTTTTACAATAACTTTTTCTTTCTTCTTTCGTGGCTTTGCAGTTTTTTTTCTGACCTTAGTATCTTGCAACTTTGTTTTTCTATATTCAAGTTCTTTTTTATATTTCTTCCATAAATATACTACAGATATTATTAATCCAAATAATAAAACTCCCAGGATAGGGAAAGGTTCAGACTCATATCCTTGTTCTTCATCAATTTCATCCCAAACCCATGGTTGGGAAAATAGCTCCGAACAAGATAGGCCAATTGCCAAAACTAGAGTTATTATTTTTTTATTCATAAGCTTTCTAATTCTGTTTATTGTAAGTAATGTCAATGTTTCTGACTATCATTCTAATGATTATATCGCTGCAAAATTATTTATTATTATTATTAGCAAAATATAATAATGATATTTCATATTTTTTAACATCTTTGCACAAAGTCAAAAAAATAGCTATTATTCGTAAATTACAAGATAAGATTAATCATTTCCAGAGTTTGGATTTTAGTTAAAGAATTATTTGTGATTCGATATCATTTATCTCTTCCAAAGTAGCGAAAACTGGAGCACCCTTTAAGGACTTTTTTGCCATCAATATCCTTTTAATGTCAAAATCATTGTAATCATTGACTTTGTCTGAAATTTTATAAACCATATAATTCTCTGCCTTTGGTTTGATATAGCCAGATAATACCATATCATCAGCAGACATCGGTTCTGGTTCAGAATCAATTTTGTATACACCAAGGACTTCGAAGGAATATCTTTGATAGAGTATCAGGTAATTGGGGGCAAGCTGCATTTCTTTTTCTGAGATCTTGCCCCTACCATCTAAACGTACGTTATAATAGAAGTGATCCAAACACCATTGGCGTTGATTGTTTCCACTGAAACAACCAATAAGGAACAAAGGATTTTCTTTTTGCGGTTTAACCTTTTCCTGCTTCAGATTATTTAGAACAATGTTCAAAATGTATTGATGGTTTAACCAAAAACATTTCTTTGGAATATTACGTCCAGAAGGCGTTGGATACGTATCATTATTATCCCTGGCGTGTGGACGCACATGACAGACTGGATTAGCAGCCATACCCAAAAAGCGGTCAAATACATCTTCTCGTATTTTATCTCGAGTGTCTTGCCAAACAATTTTGCATTCTTCCTGGTCTTCTATTGGCATTCCCCAAAAGAAAACCTGACGAAGACGAAGCTTCGCCCTAACCCCGTCTTCCGATTTCTGGAAAATGACAAAAAAGAAACGGCTGGTGATGGTTTCATACCATCCAGAGTCTTCCCAATTGTCTTCTGATGCCACCTCTAAATATTTGAACGCAGTAAAAGACATGCTTTCTTTTAATGATTGCATATCATGCTGTAGGCTCACGCTCTTTAGTAAAATACCTGCTTTCTCAAACTCTTCAATCTTCTTGCCTTGAACGCCCAAAATTGCCAAACATGTTTGATATGCAAAATCTTTTGCTTTAACCGAGATTTGAGAATTTGTTAATTGGGATATTTCGGATAGCGATTTCCCATAATATGGTGCAAACCTTCGAATGACGAGATCTTCGAATGTTTCATCAGCCTCATATTCATCAATGGATT
>CACYBS010000083.1 GCA_902772725.1 Erysipelothrix rhusiopathiae | reverse complement strand
TCTACTCTTCGGTACGTATTGATATCCGTAAGGCCGATGTCATTAAAAACGGAACCGATATCGTCGGAAATAAGGTTCGGGTTAAAATTGTAAAGAACAAAGTGGCCCCTCCATTTAAACAGGCTACTTTAGAAATTATCTATGGTGAGGGTATCTCCTATATTTCTGAATTACTGGATTTATGCGTAGAGGCCAACATCATCCGCAAAGCCGGTGCATGGTTCAGCTATGAAGGCGAGAAGGTTGGACAGGGAAGAGAAGCTGCCAAGCTTTATATTCAAAGCAATCCGGATTTCCAGGCGGAATTGGAAGAAAAACTCAAAGCCTATCAAAATCAAGACAACGAAGAAGCTTAAAATGCTTCTTTTTTTTAACTCAATTACCGGATATAGTGTATAATTAGGCATTAAGAGGTGAGGTATATGGCCAGAAACATAGAACATAATTATCCGGTGCTGAAAGCGGATACGTTAAAAGATCCGGTAATCTTTGTAGTGGATATGGTAAACGGTTTTATTTTTGAAGGGGCTTTGCACGATGAGGCAATTCATGATATTACCCCGAATATTCAATCACTGATGGAATCGTTAGAATGTCGAAATGTATTTGTCTGTGACTCCCATCCTCCGAAAACCCGTGAATTTGATGCATACCCTGCACATTGTGTCATAGGAACAAGTGAGGCTGAAGTCATTGATGACTTACGTCCGTATATAAAATGGATGATTCATAAAAACAGCACGAATACCTTTACGGCACCTGAATTTCAAAGCTTTTTGGAGCAGGAGATGAATCGTTATCGGGATATCATTATTACCGGCTGCTGTACCGATTTATGCATCCTGCAGTTTGCGCTGAGCTTACAGGCCTGGCTCAATGAGCATAATAAAACAAAAATGCGAATTATCGTTCCGACAGACTGTGTAGAAACTTATCATATTGAGGGTGTACACGATGCCGGTTATTGGAATGATGCCGCACTTGAAAATATGCGGATCAACGGAATTGATGTTGTATCAAGGATTATGGAGTAGAAAATGATTGAAAAAAGAAATTTAAGTCTGGTCATGGATTTTTATGAATTAACCATGTCCCAGTGTTATTTTAACGAAGACCCAAACAAGGAAGTTGTCTTTGATTTATTTTATCGAAAGAATCCGGATGATGGAGGATTCTGCGTGTTTGCCGGTTTAGAGCAGGCTGTTGAATATGTTCGTAATCTGCATTTTGATAAAGACGATATTGAATATCTTCGCTCATTAAACCAATTCAACGATGAATTCTTAGACTATCTGGCAAACGTTCGTTTCACAGGTGATTTATATTCCATTCCGGAAGGAACACCGGTATTCCCATATGAACCATTAGTACGTGTCAAGGCACCGATCATTCAGGCACAGTTAGTGGAAACCGCTTTACTTCTTACACTGAACCATCAGACCTTGATCGCCACTAAGGCAAGACGTATTGTCCAGGCCAGTGAGGGAAGAGCGGTTATGGAATTTGGAGCACGCCGTGCCCATAACTTTGACTCCGCTATCTATGGGGCAAGAGCTGCTTACATCGCAGGTTGTGCCGGATCAGCTACTACCTATGCCGGTGAAGTATTCGGACTTCCGGTACTTGGTACCATGGCACATTCCTTTATTCAAAGCTTTGATACGGAATACGATGCGTTTATGAATTACGCAAAGAACTATCCGGATAACTGTACTTTATTGATCGATACCTACAGCACTTTAAAATCCGGTATCAAGAACGCCATTAAGGTAGCCAAGGATTATTTAGAACCAAACGGTTACCGCTTAAAAGGTGTTCGTATCGACTCCGGCGATATTGCCTATCTTTCTAAGAAGGTTCGTGCTGAGCTCGATGCTAACGGCATGGAAGACTGCGGTATTGTCATCTCTAACTCTTTGGATGAATATGTTATTGAATCTTTGATCCACCAGCAGGGTGCTAAGATCAACTCCTTCGGTGTTGGTGAAAACTTGATCTGCTCCAAGAACTCTCCGGTATTCGGTGGTGTTTATAAGATGGTGGCAGCAGAAGAAAACGGTGTGCTGATTCCGAAAATTAAGATTTCCGATAACGTAGAAAAGGTAACTAACCCGGGCATTAAGAATTTATACCGTATTTATGATAAGGAAACCGGTATGGCCCAGGCTGACTTGATGGCACTATACGAAGAAAAATTTGATGAAAATGAAGATCTGGCCATCTATCATCCGATGTCACGCTGGAAATATAAGATCATCAAGGGCGGAACTTATTCCTTACGTCCGTTACTTGTACCGATTATTGAACGCGGTGAACTTGTTTATGATCTTCCGGATCTAAAGGAAATCCGTGAATACACCCAGAAAGAATTAGATACTCTGTGGGAAGAAATTAAGCGTTTTGTCAATCCGCAGGAATACTATGTAGACTTAACCGACAAGCTGTTAAATCTCAAACTCAATATGCTGGATCAATACAAATAAGCGAAAACCAGGCAAATCGCCTGGTTTTTTAAATGAGATTTCCCTCCATCGCCTGGTAAATTAATGTGAATACCGTTTTCTCCATGATGCCGTCATACAACATTTTGTGACCGGCTCCCTCTAAGATCAACATGCGCTTTTTGCCATGGAGTCTTGAATATACCGTTTTCGAGCTTTGTACGGATACCGAGGTATCCTCGGTTCCATGCAGGATTAGAATCGGACAGTCCACATAATAGATGGATTCCTTATAATTGGAGACAATTTCGGTAAATGCCTTAGTTTGGGCATTACTTGGAGTCTCCGTTTTTTTGCCGATCTTTTTGATGGCCTTAACACCATAATGTACCGATGTAGACAAATCAAGATAGCTGAATGCCGGGGCAATGAGAATCAATTGTTTGATGGGATAAATCGAGGCTAAGTAGGATGCGATAACCCCTCCCATAGAAAATCCCAATAAGATCACATTGTCATAATTCTTTAAGGCCCGGTTCAATATTTTCTCACAGCGGGCAATCCATTCTTTATAATCAGCATCATCGGGGTCATGGATTTCATAAATGTTGAACTGGATCACGGCATAGCCTTTTGGTTCTATAAAACGGCGGAAATCATTAAAATGATTGGCACGATTCATACCGAATCCATGGATGGTCACAATGGCGGTTTTCGGTTTCTTTTTATACATTCTTGGATTAATCATAAACTAATTATACCATGCATTCTATTTATGTTATAATGCACCCAAAGGAAATATTTATGAAAGCAACACTATTGATTAAAAATATTGAAAATCTATATACATGCGACGATAACTTTACCGTTTTGGAGCGGGCTTATGTCTGTCTTCATCACGATAAGATCATGGCCGTGGGAACGGGATCGGATTATAAAGATCTTATAGAGCCATCAACCCGCGTCATTGATGCGCAGGGAGAAATAGTATTACCTGCTTTTATCGATTGCGATTTTAAAGGCTTTATTAACGCAAGACTGGGTGATCAGCTTCGGCAGGATTCTGCTGCTCTGTATGCGATGCGCCAAAACGGCATTTTGAGCGTCCTTACAAATCATAGTAAGATTCAGCGTAAGAATTTAACTCAGGATGTCTACGTGAACCGCAGAAAGACCAGTTTACCGATCGTAGAGAGATTAGGCGATTATATTGAAGGACTGCCGGAAAAATTCCTGCTTAGCTGCGGATTTGGAAAGCCGAATTCCTATGTATACAGCTTCCAACCGTTATGTTATATGTTGTTTAGCCAATTGGAAGTGCCTTATAAACCGCTTCTGGAAGGGATGACAAGCCTGCCGGCTAAAGAATTCGGTCTGGATGATCGAGGAAGTATCGAAGTCGGTAAGTTGGGTGATTTATTGGTTATCCAGGTTCCGACGATCGAACATTATTTCCAGACAATTGGAACACCATTAATTCATCGAATGATCAAAAACGGAATTCCTTTCTATCCAAATTGGATCCGATGTTAAAAAAAGCCCGATTGGGCTTTTTATTTTGATTTCCATCTTCCAAAGATACCGCACGGAAGAACGCCTCCGCTTGTGACCGGAAGTAGATTCTCTCCGGTTTCAATGGTACCTTTCCGTTTGGATAATTCAGACCGATTTAATGCCTGCTCCAGTGTGGTACAGGAAAATCCGGTCGTATAACAGCTGATCAAAAAGAACAGCGCATCTTTATCTAACAGCTTTTCACATTCCGTGATGAGCTCATACAGGTTATCCTCTAATTTCCAAAGCTCCTGCTTCGGTCCTCTTCCATAGCTTGGCGGGTCCATGATGATGCCGTGATAGGTATGGCCTCTTCGCTGTTCGCGTTTGACAAATTTTAATACATCATCCACGATAAAGCGAATTGTATTGTGTTCTAAATGCGATAGCTCCATATTTTCTTTGGCCCATTGGACCATGCCCTTAGCCGCATCGACATGCACAACTTCTTTTGCCCCGGCTTTTGAGGCAGCCATCGTTGCAGCACCGGTATAGGCAAAAAGATTTAATATACGAATATCATCTCTGCTGGATGCTTCGATGGTATCCATAATAAAATCCCAGTTGGAAGCCTGTTCCGGGAAAAGACCGGTGTGCTTAAATCCCGTCGGTGAGATTTTAAAACGCAGACCGCGATATCCGATGGTCCAGAATTCTTTGAGCTGTTTCTTATATTCCCAGCTTCCGCCTCCGGACTTGGAACGATGATATACGGCATCGGCAGTGTTCCAAATACTTTCATCTGCCTGGGGCCATATACATACCGGATCAGGACGGCGTAAGATGATCTTATTCCATCTTTCCAGCTTTTCTTTATTTCCCGTATCTAAAATTTCATAGTCTTTCCATCGATTCGCAATTTGGTTCATAGCGTACCTCTTTTTTTCTTGAGACATTATACATGATTGTTTGTTTTTTGCATAGTGTGTTATAATAGCTTTCCAAACTCAAAAACGCACGGGAGGTGTAACTATGTATGTACAGTTAATTTGTAAAGATCGAACAAATAAAGAAAAAGATGAACTTTATGAAGTATTAGGTGCTTTAGCTCTTCGTGAACAGGTTCAAATTGAAGAAAGAGGAGATATGGTTGAAATAGATGCCTGTCCTCAGGGAAAGATCCAGGTTTATGAAGATGGCCGCGATGTGATTTTAACATCCAATACAAGACATGCCGGACCCGGCTTCCATGCGTTTGTAGTGGACTTTTTCCACGATATCCAGGAGGAACTTCCGGGTGATTATGAAATGATGGATGAACTCGAATTTGATAAGGATGGAGACTTCCATCGCATCGTTCACCGCTACCAGGATGAAATTGAATATTTACGCGGCCGTTTATTAAAAAGAGAGCCGATCATCCATAAAAATTATATTTATGATGAGACTTATTATCTTCCTTTAGAAAAAGAAGGCTTTATCGCAACCCCGATCGGATATCTGGATGAAAAGGAATTCAGGAAGATGGATGCCATGGATTTGATGGATGTGTTCTATGTATGGAACGCATGGGATCACGATGCTCTGTATTTTAAAAATGCCGCATTGACCCTTCTGGCAAAGGAAGGCTATGGCGATTTTATTTTAATGAATGAGCATACCGAAAAGGTGGCATCAACCATCTGTGATTATATTGAGCTGGCCTATGAAAAGGACCCAACCCTTCCGCTTCCGATGAAAACGTATCGCCGCTATTGCGAGATGTTAGGACGTCAAAACAGGATTGAAAAGGGCAATCCGATGCGTGAAGAGGAACACCAGTACCGTTCTAAAGAGGTATATCATTTGTTCCGGGATGCGAAAATCGTAGCTCCGGGAACAGCGGAACGAAGCTATGATCCATCCATGTCAGCTTTATGTTTAATGTCGCCTTTTACAGATGAGGCGGATTGGTCATGGCTGATGCGAATCAGTTTCCATGATGGAATCTTAGAAAACCCTGAAGCTCTATCACAGGTTGAACCCATTGAATATCAGGATAAGACAATCTGGATGTATTCCGAACAGAAGACAGGCTATTATGTATTAGATGCCAAACTGAAGCAGGATGAAAGGGAAATGTATTTCCATGTTACGGTTCGCCATGAAAGTGATATGAATTACTTGAAGCAGTGTATCAAAGAAAGTGGATTTCAATCCCTGGATTAGGTGAACAAATGAGTGTACTAGATCAATTAAACGAAAATCAAAGGAAGGCAGCCTCTACCATCGATCAACATGTGCGGATCATCGCCGGTGCCGGAAGCGGCAAAACCCGGGTATTGATGGCTCGTATTGTCTATCTGGTGGAAGAATGCGGTATTATGCCATACCGTATTATGGCCATTACCTTCACCAATAAAGCTACCAATGAAATGAAAGAGAGATTATATAAGCAGCTGGGTGAGGATGCGCGAATGGTCCGCATCTCAACCATCCACTCTCTTTGTGTCCGCATTTTGCGGGAGGATGCGGATAAGATCGGATACCCGAAAAATTTTACAATTTTAGATTCCGATGACCAGAATGTTCTGTTGACGCCGATCTATAAGGATTTGAATCTGCAGAAAAAGGAATTATCGGTCAATAAAGTATTAGCTGTTATTTCTTCCAATAAATCGGAAGGTGTTTCACCGGCACAGTTTAAAGAGCTTGCCTTTACCAAAGAACAGCAGCTGATTGCGGATATCTATGAGCGTTATGTGCTTCGCCTAAAAGAAATGAAGGCAATGGATTTTGATGATCTGCTGCTGGAAGGGGAGCGCTTATTAGCTCACAGTAAAGAAACAAGAGAAAAATGGCAGAATCGTTTGGACTATATACATGTTGATGAATTTCAGGATGTGGACCCTGTCCAATACCATATCGTGCGTCTGTTAACCGGAAAGAATACGATGTTGTGTGTGGTAGGCGATCCTGACCAAACCATCTATACATGGCGTGGTGCCAGCGTCGACATCATCTTACGCTTCAACCAGGATTTTCCAAACTGTGAAACCATTGTCTTGAACCAGAATTACCGCTCTACCCAGCCGATTCTGGATGCATCCAACTCGGTCATCAGCTATAACCAGAAGCGTATTAAAAAAGACCTGTTTACCAAGATTCCGGGGACAGAGAAGATTCATCTTCATGCCTGCCCGCGTGAAAATGATGAAACAATCTATGTGGCAAGACAGATCAATGCCAAACATAAAGAAGGTATAGAGTATAAGGATATTGCAATCTTATACCGTTCCAACTACAGTTCGCGTATATTTGAAAGATCCTTTAAGCAGCTCAGTATTCCTTATGTGATTTATGGAGGCATCCGCTTTTATGAGCGTCAGGAAATTAAAGATGCTCTGTGTTATTTAAAGTTATGTACCCATGCGGATAAACAGGATCCCAAGCAGTTATCTTTAAATCTTGCGATTACGCGTATTATCAACCGCCCAAGACGGGCAATCGGGGCAAAGAGCGTAGAAGCTATTCAGGAAGAAGCCAACCAGCGTGATATCAACATGCTGGAGGTTATGAAAAATCCAAATGGCTTATCTGCCTCTGTTGTAAAAAAATGCCGGTCTTTTGTAGAATTGGTTGAAGATTTAAGAAATCACCGTGAAGAATTTGCGTTAGAAGATTTTTTTGATTATGTGATGGACAGATCCGGATACTATGAAATGGTCAAAGAGAGCAACGAACCGGAACGAATGGAAAACCTTCAGGAATTAAGAAACGACATTGCCCAATCCATACAGGAAAACCCGGAGATGACTCTGGAGGAGTATCTGCAGGAAATTGCCTTATTTACAGATAAAAGTCAGGAAGACAGCCATAATTCCATTACCCTGATGACAGTTCATGCGGCTAAGGGATTGGAATTTGATACGGTATTTCTTGTCAATTTCAACGATGGAATCTTCCCATCCCAGCGATCTCTGGATGAAGGGGGAAATGCGGCGATGGAAGAAGAAAGACGATTGTGTTATGTAGCCATGACACGTGCAAAGCGTTCCTTATATATCAGCTGGAACAGTGAATTCAGTTATATGTTAGGAACTCCAAAAACGCCAAGCCGTTTTCTAATGGAGATTCCGAAATCCTTTGTGGATGATGACAGGGAAAAGTCACAGCCAAAACCGACTTTCGTACAACCTGTAAAACCGGCAGCATCAAAACCTTCCCGCTTTGGAAAATACCAGCCAAAAGACAAGGTTGTGCATAAAACCTATGGAGAAGGCATTATTCTAAAGATAAACGGAACCAATGCGGACATCGCATTTGGACTTCCATACGGTAAAAAGACAATAAGTCTGTTACATCCTTCTTTATCCAAGAAATCTTCATGATATAATGTATACGTTACGGAGGGTAACGATGAAAAATAAACGAATTACAGCACTTGTCAGCCTGCTGTTGATGATTACAGGCTGCTCGTCTTTAAACTCCAATCAATCTACACCGTTAAGCTCAGGTGGATATGCGGCTATATTACCGTTTGAAACCAGCGATATGCGGGTTAAGCACAGCGGCTTATTTACCAGTCTGGATGCACGCATCCAGATGGAAGAGGGATTGATGGAACTTTCTAAGCAGCATTTTAATCCATCATCCGTAGGATTTAAAAACCATGTATTTTTAACCTATGATGAGTTAGATGCATCCGATGGATCCAGAGGACTTCTGGGAACAACACGTGATGATAACCCGAACGGTTTAAATCCAAGTTTTGATGAAGAGTTTGATACCGGAAACGGAAAGGTTGCCGGTGTAACTATCTTGGTGGATATCTATGAACTGGATTGGTATTCAAGCGATACATTGAAAGGCATTTCTGTCGGTATGGTTGTCAATGATGAAGTTATTTCTGCCGATGGTAAAGCAGTATCGATTACGGATGAAAAACTAAAGAACTATGTGAAAGTCTCATCCGCCAAGCTTGTCAGCTATATGCGGCAGCGCTTTAACGAAATCGCTTCGGATATTCCGATCTATATTGCGGCATTCCGTTTAGACAGTTCGGATTCTGCTGCATCAATCGGTGGATATTTCTATGATGGATATTATGTCGGTTCTCAGGGCTCATTTGGCAATATTGATGAACAATGGGTATCCTTCCCATCCGCAAAGTTTACGGAGATGGATGAAGAACTCTCGAAACAATACGATGACTATGAATCGAAGATATCTATGGTATTAGCTGATTACAGCTATATAACCGGAACGGTAAAATTTGAAAAACAGACACCGGTTCAAATGAATATCAATGTGGAGACTCATGGTAAGACCGCCGGTGAGATTCTTGCGGTTACCCAGTCGATACGTGAAAATCTATCGATTTTTACCGAGACTTCGTGTAATTATATTGTGCGTGTATCCAATAACGGAACCGTATATGCGATGCTTCAAAGAGAAGCAGGATCAACGGATGTAAAGGTCATCACAACAATTTCGTAGTTTATTGATAAATTATTTCATCTAGGATATTATGTGTTATAATACCAAAAGGAGGTATTCTAATGGCAGGGTTACCAAAATTTAATACTAAGAAAAAAAGCGGGTCTACCCGCTCATCCAATAAACCACCGAAGCAGGGGCATAAGCTTGTTTGGTTAACATTGATCATTATCGCAATTCCTTTTGCGATTGTGGCTTTTGTCTTATTGACAAGTTTAGGCGGCCAGAATAAACCGGTTGTCGGAAACCGCTTTGGGAAAGAGGATTTGAATCCGTCTATTTCCAATACGCAGATTAAGCAGGTCAGCAGTGTCTGCCAGTCAATCGGCGGTGTTGAGAAGGTAGAAGTAAACTTAAAGAGTGCTACACTTCGAATTTCCATTGATATCAGTGATGAAATGAATGCGGAAGGTGCTTCTGCAGTTGCCCAGGAAGCTTATAACCAGGTCAATCAAATCTTACCGGTTGAAACATATTTCACCAATACGGAAAAAGGTAAGATGTACGATATTGAAATTGATGCATACAACTATCTTATCGATGAATCTCATCCACTGAGCGGCCAGGCTTATGTCAAGGTATATAAATCCGGCGCCGGAGAAATGATTATCGATAATATGGCACAGCCTAAAAATGCGGAATTATCGGCCGCCATCAAACGTGAACAGGCAGCCCCGGCTGAGGAAGCTCCTCAGGAAGAAGCACCTGCAGAAGAATATTATTAAGAACAGAGCGTTCGAGCTATATCGGACGCTTTTTTTAGGAGAGATATATGGAATTAATCGTACAGACAAATGAAACCACAGTGAAAAAGGGAACGAAACTACTTTCCCGCAATGAACGTATGGAATGGGATGAACAGGATCTATACGCTTTGGATTCAATTCGCGACAGAGGACTGCTGGATGAAAATCACGTTCTGAAACAGGATATCGATATCAGCCGCTTTAAAAAAGCAGACAGGGATATAGGATGTATTCATATTATGGCCAACAGCGGTGAAATTGATTCCAAATGGATGTATCCGGTTCTTAAAGACAAGATTCATCCTACCGATGAGGTCTGCGTTTTAGCGTTATCCTTTTTTGATGACACCAATAATATCGAGGATTGGAATAAGCAGTTTAAAAAAGGTGTAGGAATATGGTACAGAGCCAATACAGATGTATTTTTCCGCTATGGCATCAAAGAGAGCCAAATCCACTGGGTGAATTTTTTTACCGACAGCCGGGAAGAGATTCTTAAGAAAATCCAAAATTCCAATATCTTGATGATTCCCGGTGGTGCACCGGATTTGTTCATGAAGCGGATCAAAGCCTTAAAGCTTAAAAAAGTATTGAAACAATATTGCGGATTGATGATTGGATACAGCGCCGGAGCGATGGTTCAGCTGGACAGGTACCATATTACTCCGGACAGAGATTATCCGGATTTCTCCTATCAGAGCGGTTTTGGCAGTTTGAGCGGTTTTGATATTGAAGTGCATTATCATGCATCCAATCACCAGAAGGAATATATTCAAAAAGTAATCGATGAAAAGAAGCTGGATGTATATGCGATTTATGAAGATGGCGCCTTATGGATTGAAAATAATCAAATCCATATGTTTGGTAAGGTAGATTTATATGAAAAAGAATGAGGAATATATTGTAGAGTGCTTAGATGTGACAAATCTTGGAGCAGGTGTCACCAAAGTTGATGGGATGACGGTATTTGTGAATGGACTTATCACAAATGAGAAGGCAAGGATCCGCATTGTAAAGGTATTGAAAAATTATGCCTATGGAATTATCCGTGAACTGATTGTTGAAAGCGATGACCGTATCAAACCCTTATGTCCCATTTCACATCAATGCGGGGGATGCCAGTTCCAGCATATTGCCTACAATAAGCAGTTAGACATTAAAACGGACTCTGTAAGACAGCTCTTTGAAAGACAGGTGGACCCGTCTATTGAAGTATTTGATACACTTGGAATGGAAGATCCTTATTATTACCGCAATAAGGCACAGTTTCCGGTCCAGGTAGTCGATGGAATCATCAAAACAGGATTCTACCGCATCCATTCCAATGATATTGTACCCTGTAAGATGTGTAACATCCAAAATAAGACCATTAATGAGGTTTATGAATGGATCTGTGACAACCTTACGGTTACGGAAGCCAAACAGCTGCGGCATATATTTATCCGGGTATCTACTTTAGGATATATCCAGGTGGTTTGGATTGCCAGACAAAATTGTTTTGAGAGATTAACCGAAAAATTGGTTCGTAAATTTCCTAATGTGACCGGTGTTGTCTATAATCAAAACCTTAGAAAAGATAATGTGATTCTGGGAGATACCTACCAGGTTTTATATGGCAAGGCTTATCTGGAAGAAAAGTGTTTATCCAATTATATCCAATTGAATTTTCAATCCTTCTATCAGGTTAACCCAAAGCAGATGGAAGTACTGTATCAAAAAGCGATTGAATTCGCGGATTTAAAAGGAAATGAGAAGTGCATCGACCTTTATTCCGGGGTAGGGACAATTGCGATGAGTGTATCCCCTTATGTACAATCCATCACGGGGGTTGAAATTGTAGAAGAAGCAGTCATGAACGCTGCTGCCAATGCGAAAAGAAATCATCTGAACAACTGTACGTTTGTATGTGAGGATGCATCGAAGTTTGTGGAAAACTATAAGGAACATACCGATGTGGTCTTTGTAGATCCGCCCCGCAGGGGACTTACATCAATGGGAATTGAACATATCTGCCGTTTAGAGCCAAAAAAGATTGTGTATATTTCCTGTAATCCTCAGACCCTTGCCAGGGACTCAGTACTGTTAAAAGAAAATGGATACCATTGTCAAAAGGTACAGCCCGTGGATATGTTCCCTCAGACAACAGGTTTGGAGTGCGTCAGTTTATTTATTAAGATTTGAACAGAATGAAGATTCTGTTCTTTTTTTTATTGACATATTCTACAAGTGGAATATATTAAAGGTAATATTCCACATGTGGAATAAGGAGATTAATATGTTGAAACATGGGATTTTAGGATTATTGAATTACGGAGATATGACAGGCTATGACATCATGACTGTTTTCAGAGATTCCTTAAGTCATTTCTGGCAGGCTCAGACCTCTCAGATTTATCGTGAGCTTACGGTATTAGAGAAAAAAGGCTGGATTGTATCTTCTCCTGTTAAGCAGGATGGAAAACCGGATAAAAATATACTTTCTATTACCAATCAGGGAAAAGAGGAGCTGATATCCTGGTTAAAAGAAGATTACGTGTCTGCTCCTGTACGCTCATCTATGTTGATGAAGACTTTTTTCAGGGGAGAATGTTCACTTGATGAAAATATCGAATTTTTCAAGGAAATCGCAGAAAAGGAAATTGTACTTCCTAAAGGAAAAACAGAAGTAGATTCTGTATCTGATGAATATAAACAGTTCATTGAGGATCCTTTAAAGGCCCTGTATTGGAAATTTACGATTGAGTTTGGAGAAATGTACGAGACTATGGTGCAGAAATGGTGTGCTAACTGTATAAAACAGCTGGAGGATATAAAACATGAACATATTGGTGATTAACGGAAGTCCGAAGGGAAAACGCAGTAATTCTTTGCGGCTGACAAATGCGTTTATCGAAGGCTATATAGGAAAAAGAGAAGATGTAACGGTTGATGAAATTGATCTTGCCTCTATGAAGATCAATCCCTGTAAAGGATGTTTTGCGTGCTGGCAGAAAACACCGGGAGTCTGTGTCATAAAGGATGATATGGCATCCATCATCCAAAAGGAAATTGAAGCAGATTTGATAATCTGGAGCTTTCCGTTGTATTATTTCAATGTTCCCGGCTTATTAAAAAACATGATTGACAGGCAGCTGCCTATGAATCTTCCGTTTATGAGCACAAGAGAAGATGGATATGGCAGTGGCAGTCATGATTCAAGATATGACTTAAAACATACAAAACACGTGTTAATATCGACCTGTGGTTTTTATTCGGCCGAAGGGAATTATGACAGTGTTCGCTCAATGTTTGATCATTTTCTTGGGAAAGGCAATTATACTACCATTTTCTGCGGGCAGGGAGAACTTTTCAGGGTTAAGGAGCTTTCTGAAAGAACGAATCAATATTTAGATATTGTCAAAAGAGCAGGAAAAGAGTATGGAGCCGGTCATATTTCTGAGGAAACGGAAAATGCCTTACATACACTGTTATATTCCCGCGAAGTATTTGAACAGATGGCAGATGCCAGCTGGGGAATTGATAAGAAAACCGGTGAAAAGGAAGCCGAAGATTTGGTGTTCACAAAACAGATGGCAGCACTGTATAACCCAGCGGCCTACGATGGAAAAGATAAGGTCTTAGAGATGCGCTATACCGATCTATCTACTTCTTATCAAATTCTGTTAGGGGAAAAAGGAAGTAAAGTATTTACAGATGGCTCGCTTATTCCTACAACCATCATTGAAACACCATATACCTTATGGCAGGCAATCTCACGGGGTGAGATCCGTGGGGATAAGGCCCTTGGAGATGGTTTATATTCGGTTACCGGTGATTTTTCTCTGATGTTGAACTGGGGTAAATTCTTTGGATCAGAATCTGTCCAAGAGGAAAAGAAAACTGAATCATCAAAAGAAAATCCTTCCATGATGACTATGTTGATTCCGTGGATTACCTTTTGGATTGCATCCTCTTTTGACGCCTCAATCGGCTCGCTTGTCACACTAATGGTATGTGCTTTCGTACCCTTTATCATGCGAAAACATGAATTTGTGATTTGGGATTATCTTAGTATCATAGCTGTTTCCATTCTTAGTGTATGTTTAAATTTAACAAAGCAGATGGATATCATTATTCCTGTCAGCTATTTGATCTTTGGATTATTCTGGCTTGGTTCCTGCCTGATTAAAGAGCCGTTATGTGCCACCTATGTGAAATACAATTACGGAGGGGATACTGCGTATCAAAATCCATTATTTATGAAAACCAATTATATATTGGCTGCAGCCTGGGGAATTCTATATGT
Source organism: Erysipelothrix rhusiopathiae (assembly GCA_902772725.1). GTDB lineage: Bacteria > Bacillota_I > Bacilli_A > Erysipelotrichales > Erysipelotrichaceae > RUG11795. Next base: position 271 of record CACYBS010000083.1, on the reverse strand, counting down.
ATTGGAGGCAATATGGACCTATTATCTGCGTAAAAACGGATTAGGCAGTACAGTGATTTTCATCAATAATCTGGTGCCGGTATTTATGGGAATGTTTACGGTATGGTTTCAAAAATGGTATCCTGCCTATCTTGCCCAAGGACATAAACGGTAAAAATCAAAAAGAAGTCTTTCCTTTTTTGAGAAAATAGTGTATATTTGTATGGCATGAGGCCGTGGTGGAATCGGCAGACACGCTACTTTGAGGGGGTAGTGAGCTTAGCTCGTGTGC
>CACYBS010000082.1 GCA_902772725.1 Erysipelothrix rhusiopathiae | reverse complement strand
TCCCCTTTATTAAATTCATAATATACACATCAAAAAATGAATTTCAATAAATTTTTGATTCAAAAAGAAAAAAGGGACAAAATTGTCCCCTTGAATAAAAAACTAAGCTAAATCTTCACCGTCAGAAGCGATAACTTTCTTGTACCAATAGAAGGAATCTTTCTTAGAACGTGAGAAATCACCGGTTCCGTCATCGTGACGATTTACATATACAAAGCCATAGCGCTTCGCGAACTGTCCGGTTCCTGCAGAAACAAGGTCGATTGGTCCCCAAGTCGTATAACCGATTAGAGGAACACCGTCATCGATTGCCTTTTTCATTTCTACGATATGCGGACGCAGATAGTCAATACGATATGTATCGTGGATAGAGCCATCTTCTTCAACCGTATCAAATGCACCAAGACCATTTTCAACGATCATCAGCGGAGTACCAGGATAACGGTCTGCTAAGGTCATCAATGTGAAATATAAGCCCTTCGGGTCGATCTGCCAGCCCCAGTCAGAAGCCTTTAAGTAAGGGTTCTTCGCGTTAACGGACATATTACCTGCCGTCTTTTCCGCATTTGGATCAACGGTTACACAGCTTGTTGAATAGTAAGAGAATGTATAGAAGTCAACGGTTCCTTCCGCTAAGATCTTCTTATCTTCTTCATCATCGACAAACCAAGGGTCACATCCCATTTCACGAATCATAGACTTAGCCCATACCGGATAAGCACCGCGAACCTGAACATCACCGCAGAAGTCATTCATCTTATGTTCGTTTTTCTGATTTGCCACAACATCATCCGGATTTGGTGTTAAGTAATAAGAAGTGCTGTGAGCGATCATGTTACCGATCATAAAGTCAGGGTTGATTTCATGACCCATCTTAACAGCTAATGCAGAGGCAACAAATTCATTATGTAAAGCTTCAAATGTTTCCTGCATATTGCGCTTGAGATCACTTAACGGAATACGGTTTGTGGAGTTGATATCCTCTTCCTGCATTAAACCTAAACCATACAGATCACCGATACCCATGCCCATTAAGGCAATATTGATTTCGTTGAAAGTTAACCAATACTTTACGGAATCCTTATAGCGGGTAAATATTGTACGGCAGTAATTCAAGAATAAATCAATTGTCTTTCTGCTGTGGAAGCCATGATATTTTGTAACGATAGCCCATGGAATCTCATAGTGGCAGATTGTGATCAATGGTTCCATACCGTGTTTGCGTGTTTCTTCAATAACGCTGTCATAGAATTTCAAACCTTCTTCATTTGGTTCCGGATCATCGCCATTTGGATAGATACGGCCCCAGTTAATTGAGAAACGATAGCACTTCCAACCCATTTCACCAAATAAAGCGATATCTTCTTTATAATGATGATAGTAATCAATAGATTCATGGCTTGGATAGAAAGCGGTTGGATCGGTAACCGGTAAGAAAGTTCTTGGTGTATTTACATCACCGCCAAGTAACATATCAGGAACGGATAAACCTTTTCCGCCTTCCAGATATCCACCTTCAAGCTGGTTAGCAGCTACAGCGCCGCCCCATAAAAAATTTTTAGGAAATCCCATAAAAAATCCTCCTTTAGTTAAGAAAATAATATCATATTTTTAAGTATAGAATTTGTTATAAAATTGTGAAAGGTGACTTTTTTAGAGATTTACAACAGGAAAAGAATTGTATATTATTAAAAGAACAGAAAGGAAGTTTTATGACAAAAGAACAACTGGAAAGCTTGTCTTTAGCCGAGCTGAGAGACTTGGCAAAAGACAAAGATATAAAAGGAATCTCTACAAAGCGGAAAAGTGAACTCGTTGAACTTTTAGCTGAACCGGAACCTGAACCTCAGCCGGAAATCCAAAAGCCAAACGATATGGCATTTGGCATCTTGGAAGTTCTTCCCGAAGGGTATGGTTTCTTACGCGGAGAGAATTATCTTTCCACCTCCAACGATGTTTACGTTTCTCCTTATCAAATACGACACTTCAATTTAAAGACCGGAGATATGTTGACCGGACTGTTTGGCCGGCGTAATCCAACGGACAAATACGGTGCTCTTCTTCGTGTCAACTCCATTAACGGCGGAACCATCGAAGAAGCCATTCGCCGCCCTAATTTTGAATCTTTAACACCTATTTTCCCGGACAATAGAATCCATCTGCTTCAAAACAAAATCAGTTTAAGAATGGTAGACTTATTATCTCCTATCGGTAAGGGACAGCGCGGTATGATCGTATCCCCTCCAAAAGCAGGTAAAACTACGTTATTAAAGGATATTGCCCTGTCCGTTCAAAAGACAAACCCAGAAATCCATCTGATCATTCTTTTAATCGATGAAAGACCGGAAGAAGTAACCGACATCAAAGAATCGGTTGGATCTCGCAATACTGAGGTTATCTATTCCACCTTTGATGAATTACCGGAACACCATATCCAGGTATCGGAAATGGTGATTGAACGAGCGAAGCGTTTAGTGGAACATGGGGAAGATGTTATGATCTTACTTGACAGCATTACCCGTCTTGCCAGAGCCTATAACTTAACATGTACACCTTCCGGTAAGACCTTGACCGGTGGTTTGGATCCATCCTCTTTACATATGCCGAAAAAATTCTTCGGTGCCGCAAGAAATGTACGTGAAGGCGGCTCTTTGACCATTCTGGCAACCGCACTTGTCAATACCGGCTCTAAAATGGATGATGTCGTTTATGAGGAATTTAAAGGTACCGGAAATATGGAACTGGTATTAAGCAGAAGGCTGCAGGAAAGAAGAGTCTTCCCTGCCATCGATATCCAGAAATCCGGAACCCGAAGAGAAGACTTATTATTGAATGCGGATGAAATACAGACCGTAAATATTATAAGACGCACCATCAACGATGCCCACCAGGAAAATGCGACAGATAACCTGATTACGCTATTCCAAAATTCCATCAACAATAACGATTTAATTCAAAAAGTGAAAATTCAAAACAACATTTAAAAAGACAGGCGAACCTGTCTTTTTTTGATTATAACTCTCCTTTTTCAAATGCCTCTTTGGCATCTAATAAAGTATCGTATACACCAACACACATTGCGCGGATCTCATCGGTTGGCTGGAATTGGTCAGGAATCATAATCGGTGCGCATCCTGCTGCATAAGCTGCTTCAATTCCGTTAAAGCCATCTTCAAATACGTAACAGTCTTTCGGATCAAAACCGATTTTTTCAGCTGCATATAAGAAGATATCCGGTGCCGGTTTTCCGTGTTTTACATCTTTTCCGGATACAACCGTTTTAAAATACGGATCGGTGTGGGTATTTCTTAAATTTCTTTCAATGATATGTGTAAAGTTACTGGAGGCAACTGCCATCACAACACCCTGGTTGTAGAGGTATTCCAAGATTTCGTGTAATCCCGGTTTTTCAGGGCAGTCAACTTCCAAGTCTTTTTCTACACGGCGGTAAACTTCGGTCTGGATTGGCTGTCCGTCTTCTACATGATAATTTCGTTCAATGACATGATTCATATGTGCTCCGCTGGTTCCACAAATCTGTGATACCCAATCCTCCGGCAGGGTTACACCCATTTCATCGGCAATGGCACGCCAGTTTTTCTGGAACACATTTTCGCTGTCAAACATCAATCCATCCATATCAAAAATTGCCGCTTTTTTCATTGTACTTCTCCTTTATTAATCTAAATCTTCTCCGTTGGAAGCGATGACTTTTTTATACCAATAGAAGGAAGCTTTGCGGCTTCTTGCCAGAGTTCCTTCACCTGCATTGTTCTTATCTACATAAACAAGACCGTAACGCTTGTCCATTTCACCGGTTGAAGCAGATACGATGTCAATCGGAGACCACATCTGATAACCTAATAAATCAACACCTTCGTAATTAACGGCATCACGCATTGCCGCAATATGAGCACGTAAATAATCGATATGACCCTGGTCATTGATAGTTCCGTCTTCCTCTACCTTGTCATAAGTACCGATTCCGTTTTCAACGATCATCAAAGGTACATCATAGCGGTCGGAATACCATGATAACTGCCAGCGTAAGCCCTGTGGATCAATTGGCCAGCCCCAGTCAGAAGCACCGATATAAGGGTTCTTCACAAAAGCATCGCTGTTGTAGTCATAGGTCGGAGCATGTCTGTCATCAATCGCAAAGGACATGTAGTAAGAGAATGAAAGGAAGTCAACCGTACCCTCTTTTAAGATCTGCAGATCTTCATCGGTGATATCCAATTTATAGCCTTCTCTTTCCCAGCGTTTCCACATCCAGTTAGGATATTTACCCTTTACATGAACATCAGCCCACCAATATTTGGCATGCATCGCAGCCTGAGCAGCCAGCTGATTTTCCGGTTTGCAGTCTTTTGGATATACCGGATTGGTTCCGATCATACATCCAACCATCAAGTTCGGATTGATTTCATGTGCTGCCTTAACCGCTAAAGCGCTGGCAACTAATTCAAAGTGAGATGATTGATACATGATAAACTGGGCATCGTCACCTTCCTTGATCAGGCATCCGCCTTCCTGGATCAAGTGATGTTGGATGACATCAGCCTGGTTGTTGATTTCATTAAATGTCAGCCAATATTTTACCTTGTCCTGATATCTTTCAAAACAAACCTTTGCGTATTTCACAAAGAAGCCGATTACACGGCGGTCCATAAAGCCGTTATATTTTTTAACTAAGTTCCATGGATGTTCAAAGTGAGCCAGAGTAACGATTGGTTCAATATTATATTTCTTACATTCATCAAATAAATCGTCGTAGAATTTCAAACCATCTTCATTTGGGAATTCATCATCGCCATTCGGGAAAATTCTTGTCCATGCGATGGATGTTCTAAAGGATTTAAATCCCATTTCTGCCATAAGAGCAATATCTTCTTTATAGTGATGATAGAAGTCAGTTGCTTCATGGTTTGGATAGTTTTCACCCGGTAATACACCGTCGGTTAAGCGGCGCGGAATACCGTTTCCTCCCACTGTCATTACATCGGCAACGGAAACACCTTTTCCACCTTCGTCCCATCCGCCTTCAATCTGATGAGCAGCTACAGCGCCACCCCATAAAAAATCTTTTCTAAACATAAGATTCCTCCGTTTTCTCTTACTTTTATTGTAAATTATATACAAAAAAAAGAAAACTCACTTTCGGGAAAATCCTCAAGTGAGTTTATTTACTGTTTATCTTAATTTTTCTTTTTAGATAAGAAGAAGATAATTGCGCCTAAAGCTAATGCACCAAGTGCACCTCCGATATACAAGCCGATATTGGTCTGTGTACCGGTATTGGTTCCGTTTGTCTTAGAGGCATTGGTTGCCTGAGTAACCTTTAATGAACCAACGACATTGGATGAAATCGTATAGTTCTGTGCCTTGGCAGCTGTTTTATCCTGCTCATTGCTTTCCCAGATTAATTCATAGGTATTCAAGCTGGATCCTACTTCGGTCTGAGAACCGGTCATCTTCATAGTGATGCTTTCACCATCGGCAAGACCTGTTACAGTACCGCCGGCAGTTAACGGTTTTCCATCATATACCTTTTCAGCACTTTCTGTCTTAATCGATAATTCGCGCGGAGCAACGGTTAACTTACCGTCAACGGATGTAATTTTTTCAAATAAATCCGTAATTTCGGTTTCCGGATCATCCTTGCGGAAAATCTGATATCCTGCAATGGAATGAACAACTTCTCCTGCATCGGTAATCGTACCGGAGCATGTCGCATTCACGATGTAGTTGTTTTCAAAATCGGTAACTTCATCACCGTTTTCATCAAAGCACTTTACACTGAATGTATTCGATTCGAATGGAGTACCATCATAAATCTTTGACTCTGTGCTGGCAGTGATTTCAACAGAATATCCTTCTTCAACATCTTCAACAGCAGCTGTCGGCTGTTCGCTGGCAGTTTCTTCTTCCGCAGCTTCCGGAACGGTTTGTTTTGTCATGGAAGTAGATGGTTGAAGAACGGTTTCAAAGATACCTTCATTCATTGAATCGATAACCTGCAGATTATCGCTCATCCAGGATACCGT
>CACYBS010000081.1 GCA_902772725.1 Erysipelothrix rhusiopathiae | reverse complement strand
TGTATCGGCTGTATCAAAACCGGGAGACATTGAAACCATTGCCGTAAATACAGAGAACAAAACAGTAGCATATGCCTCCTTTGATAACTATATAGGAGTACCGCTTGATCGTGTAGGAATCGATGAGGCAACCTTGCAGGACAAACATTTTAATACGATGACACTAGATGGTGTCCGTTACTACTTAATCACAAAGGTCATCAATAATTATATTATTTACCTGATGGAACCGGCATCGATCCTATTTGAAGGACGACTCAATATTGTACTTGATACGACCTTGTTCTGTGCTTTATGTATTATCGCTCTGTTGTATTTAATGAGTCGATTTGAGGTAACTCCTTTACCGGCTCCGGATATGGATGAAAACGATACCGGCAGACTTCCTAAAGCGCTGAGTTTATGGGAATGTTTCTATAACTGGGAAGATAAAACGGCAGAAGAAAAAATATTGAATATTGCACAAATTCTTTTAAATGTCTTTGTGGTGATCATTTTAGTGATCATATACTTCCGCAGCTTGCTTCAAAAGAGCTCTTCCCTTTTCGGCTTTATTGTCAGCGGTCAGTGGCAGCGGGGTGTAAACTTATTTGCGGCTACGGCAGTTGCAATCACATGTATGATTTATGCGTTTGTCATGAACGACATTCGCTTTGTGTTTAATAAATTACTGCAGATCGTGAATCCGAAAACGGAAACCATTCTGCGTCTGGTGCACAGCTTTATCGTTTATCTTTCCATGATCGGTTTGATTCTCTATTGCCTATATTTATTCGGCATGGATTCAGGATCGCTTCTTGCCTCGGCAGGAATACTCGGTCTTGTCATCAGCTGGGGCTCACAGGATTTATTGACCGATATTCTTGCCGGATTGTTTATTATCTTTGAAAACCAGTTCCAGGTAGGCGATATGATTGAAGTCGGTTCCGATATGGGAACGGTTATGGAAATCGGTGTCAGGACCACCCGTTTAAGAACCATACCGGGAGATATTCTTTGTATCGGTAACCGTAATTTATCCAATGTGGTCAATAAAACCAGAATGAATACAAGTACCTCTCTGGTATTGGCTGTCAGCTATAAGCAGAATATCCCGGCTATCGAAAATATGCTTAGAGAAGAACTGCCTAAATTACAGGATCTCTCTGATCTGTTGATAAGCGGACCGGTTTATCAGGGAATTCTTGAATTTACCGATTGATACACAAAAATGCTGGTGAACTTTACAACCAGAGAGCAGGATCGATTTACGGTTACTACTATGATGAATACGGAAATTTGCCGGATTTTTGATGAGCATGGATTCCAATTGGGAATTAAGCCAACGAAATATAAAAAGTAGGAGCAGATATCAATCTGCTCCTTTACTTATGGGTATCTTAGTAAATATGCTGGTCGTTTACGGATTCGTATAATACGATACGACGGCAGAAATAGAACATTGCGATCACAAACGCAAAGAATAAGATCATCGCAAAGTTACTTCCAATCATTGCACACGCATCATAGAATCCATGGCAGAAGGTAGCTCCGAAAAGTCCCTTTAATGTATAAGATGTTACGCCTGAGCCATCCTGACGTACGGCACAGCGCTTTGCACGGGAATAGTAGAATCCCATTACGATTGAGAAGCACATATGACCCGGAATGGATAATAATGCTCGAGATACGGCAACCGTAATACCTCCCTGCATAACATAGAGAATGTTTTCTAAAGCCGCAAAACCTAAAGAAACGAATACGGCATAGATAATTCCATCAAAAGTATCATCAAAGTTTGGATTGTTCCAGCTAAACAAGCGTAAGAAGATATACTTACATCCTTCTTCGATCAATGCCACACCGACAAACGCTTCAACGATATAGTACATAACAGATGGATTATAATTAAACATTGATTTAATTGGCTCATCTAACATCAATTCCAGAAATACCGCAGGAATTACCGATAATAAACCACCGATAAATAATTTAATTAATAATCCGGTAGGTTCTTTTAAGCGGTCTGCTTTATAGATTTCATACAACAAATAAATAACCGGCGCTAACGCCAAAAAGACTAAATACATCCTAAATCCTCCATTTTTAAAATTCCTTCCAATAATCCTTCTTCCGAATTGGATAAGGTTACATATTTTGCCTTATCCTTAATAAAGTCTTCTGACTGTCCCATCGCAAAGCTGTAAGCTGCATGCTCAAATAGACTGACATCATTCTCCCCATCTCCAAATGCAGCAATTTCATCGGGTTTCCACCCATTTAAGCTCATAATATGAGCAAATGCACTCCCTTTGGATACGCCTTTTGTGAGAATTTCAATTTGGCGTGGACAGGTACGGAAGAACTCATATCGATTTCCGTATTCGTTTATTAATATATCATAAATTTGCGCAATTACATCCGGTTCCTGCATAATTTGTATTTTATTGATCGGTCCGAATATTTCCGAAGGGTCCTTGATATAGTATTGTTTCGGATATCCATCCCTCATATCGGTTAACCAATCCCAGGGACCGGAAGTCCATGGAAAATCATCGGGAAGATTTCGCTCTTTACGCAAGGCGGTCTTTAATTGTAGAACAGAATCGGAAAACCACGCAAACATTCCATCATCAAAGCAGGCCTGCACTTCTACATCAAGCTCCATCAAGCGTGGAAATATTTTCTGCACTGCATCCATATCCATTCTCTGCAGTACTTCCCGTTTTTCTTTTCCTACATCATAAATCGCTACACCATCTACTTCGATCAGATATCCGTTATATTTTCGCATCTCTAATAAATCGACATATTTCATCAAACGGTTATAATTTCGACCGCTGGCAAGAATAATGCGTATACCCTTTTCTTCCAGCTCTAATAACTTATGAATTGTAGTCTTTGGTATATTATTGTTTGGATCTAATAAGGTGCCATCCATGTCCGTTACAATTGCTTTAATCATATAAATGCCCTATTTCATTTTATCATCTCTGTTATGTAAAAAAAATTTAAAAAAAGTTAAATTTCCTATTGCATTAAGTCATCCCTGATGGTAATATAATGGAGCAATGCCTGAATAGCTCAGTCGGTAGAGCATCCGGCTGTTAACCGGCAGGTCACAAGTTCGAGTCTTGTTTCAGGCGCCATTGC
>CACYBS010000080.1 GCA_902772725.1 Erysipelothrix rhusiopathiae | reverse complement strand
TTAGACGTACTCCATATTCAGAGGGAATGAGAAGACATGTCATCCAGAAATACATAAAATCAATCGAGAATAAGATGAATAGCAGGCTGATTGGACGGGCTGGTGTTCAATTCTTTCGTTCGTTTACAAAGGCAGTGCAAATAGCTAAGACAGCATTAGTTAATGTCAATTTGTTATTAAGTGCTGGATCAGGATTAATACTGCTTCTTACAATGGCATTATTCATTGGAGCGTTGAGTTCATTTTCTGTTAACAATATGGTCATACCTTCAGTCGTGAATTTGAGTGAAGAGGTATTGGCGTATAAACCTGTTATAGAAAGTGTCGCAAAGGATTATGGAATGGAGGATTATGTTGTGATCATTATGGCTGTAATGATGCAGGAATCCGGAGGAACCGGAACAGATCCGATGCAGTGCAGTGAGAGTCCATATAATACTAAGTACTCTCATGCCCCCAACAGCATTAAAGATCCCAAGTATTCTATTGAAGTAGGTATCCAGACACTATCTGCCTGCTTCAAGGAAGCGGGTGTTACCGATGTCAATGATACGGAAAAGATTAATCTTGCTTTGCAGGGATACAATTACGGTAATGGATATATTCCCTGGGCATTGGAAAACTTTGGAGGGTATACCGAATCCAATGCGCAGCTATTCTCGGATATGATGAAATCAAAGATGGGATGGAGTGGATATGGTGATCCATTGTATGTTGAGCATGTGTTGCGGTATGTCAGCTTTGGATTTGGCGATATACGTTCTTCCCCTAATTTCGATAATCTTGAGGCATGGGTAACTGCAAATCCATACGCACAGGCTGGATTATATGGACAGTGTACCTGGTTTGCATGGGGACGGTTCTATGAGATATATGGCTATTCTCCGGGCTTTACAGGAAATGGATGGGATTGTGTAGATGAATTGATAGCTGCTCATCCAGATCAGTTTACTAAATCAGGAACCCCAGAAGCTGGAGCAATATTCTCTGGAGTTGGTATGAATCATGTGGGTATTGTTGTTGCCTGGGATGGAACTTATGTAACGGTTCAGGAAGGTAACCTGGATGTGTATACAAATTCATTTTCTGATGCTAAGACTGACTGGTGGGAGCAGACATATACTTTATCGCATTTAAACAGTATCTATGGAGGTGTTGTTTTTGCGGTACATAAGTAGTATTTAAATAATTATTAAAAAAATTTGATATATGTATTAAAATACTATTGTGTTCAAAAGAGTATCAATGTCTTATGACTTTAATTAAAAACAATAGATAAGATTAGCCATGGGATGCTGGCATCAGACCAAATTCAATTCTATAAGCATGGTTAAGGAATAATCGTTAAAAATGATTTTAAATAATTTTAAAAGAAAGAGGCTGTACGGCATGAATAATAAAATAGAAAATTCCGACGTTAAAATGATGAAGAAATCACGTTATAAAGAACCAAAGCCTTTCTTAAGACCATCTACATCTACAAACATCATTTACGAGGTCAACGGTTTAACAGAAGATGAAATTGAGTATGTAAATAGCTTGAATCGTCCTAAAAGTATAATGTTGGACAAAATTAAGGCACTTCGCAAGAGTGGGATAAAATTAAAATATGTTGGAATGAAGAATCCAATATTTGAAGATAACCTCAGATTAATAAAACAAGATTTTCCTGAGTATTTATCTGAAGTAATAAAAATGTATTATTTCAATGGTGAAGGTTCATTTCGGTCAGCATTAAATGCAGCGGTCTATTGGGGATTAATAGCTGATAAAGATAAATCTTTTTATAAAGAAGCATCAATACGTTTTTTAGAAGCTGTCGATTCCGGAATGCAGGCTTATATTCCGTGGGATGGAATTACCAATTCAGAAAATGGTGCATATCTATGGCAGAATACTAAGTTTATCAGGGGAGCCACATCTCGTTTAGATTTTATGGATTTGTATCAAGAAAACGGGAAAACATATATTAAGCTCAACTTCGGTATTGCAATAAAAGAATAGTTTTTGTTATCAGCTGCTCAAAGGAAAACTATAAAAATATATGAGGAGAATAGCAGATTGAGAAAGGATCAGATTAAAGCAGCATGCACTAAACAAGGAATAACCATGAGTGAATTGGCAAGAAGAATTGGAATGTCAAAACAGAATTTTCATGGTAAATTACAAAAAGAAACATTTAGAGATTATGAATTAGATAAAATGGCAGAAATTCTTGGATGTAAGTATGTTTGTTGCTTTGAATTTAAAAGTGACACAAAAGATATTATAAAAAATGGCTCTTTATAAGA
>CACYBS010000079.1 GCA_902772725.1 Erysipelothrix rhusiopathiae | reverse complement strand
TTATGGAATTAGAAATAAGTTGATTCTATACTGGGAAATACAACATTGAGAATTATAATCCAAAACGATTGAAATATTGCTTGACGTAATTATTGATTTCAGTGAATTTCCGAATTGTTTAGATGAAGACAAATGATTAGGATAAGCAAGAGTATTATTATCACTTACTTGTTCTGCCATAAGGCGATTTTTCGTGAAAAAACGTTGTGAAAAAGGAACATTAGATTTCCGAATTCACAACGTTTTTATAAAATCAGGATTTACATAAACTGACATTTCTGTTATCTATATATTATCAATAGAAAAACAAGAAGTCAATAGGATTACATGGAATTTCATCTTAAAAGCACATTTTATCTCGTCTTCTTTTCGAATTTTTTTAAGACCTCAACCATATCTTTTGCCAATCTGTAAATACATTCTTCTTTCAATTCATCAGGAACACCGTAATACGCCTCGGCAATACCACCTGCTATGCAAGTCAATGTATCGCAGTCGCCGCCAAGTGAAACCGCTGTGCGGATTACATCCTCGAAATCAAGCCCGTCTAAGAAAGCGGTGATTGCCTCGGGAACTGTCTGCTGGCAGGTTTCAACATGGTGATACGTTGGGCGGATTTCATCACAGGTACGGCTTAAATCATAGCCGAATTCCTTGACGATATAATCGTGTATTTCATCCTTATCCTTTCCGGTGCGCGCCAGGAAAATTGCGCTTGCGGTTGCTTCGGCACCCTTTATACCTTCGGGATGATTATGTGAAACCTCTGCCGTCAGTTTTGCAATGCGGCGGGTTTCCTCTAATGTATCAAACAACCAGCCTACTGAAGATACACGCATAGCAGAACCGTTGCCGAAGCTGTTGTAAGGATGCGGATCTTTTGCCAACAGCCACCGGTAAAACATACTGCCATACCCGGCGTATGGATATTTGTGTCCCCATTTTTGCATAGAGTAGACTAACGTCTTTTTGATTTCTTCGTCATCTTGACCGTAAGAATCAAGTAATGCATCAGCTACAGCTATAGTCATTACACTGTCATCTGTAAATTCCGAATCCACATCAAAAAGCGGAAAATCTTTTGTTTTATCACCCATATCGAATTCATATGGTGAGCCAATTATGTCACCTAATATTGCTCCGAACATCTTATGCCTCCGTTACTGTGGTTTTTTATTATTTTTCAGTTATATCCGATCAATCTTGTGCGTCTGCCAATTTCGCCATACCAGCTAATCTATAAAATCAGTTGGCAAAACGCGAAGTAATTTCATATTAATTTGTTACACCCATGTGAAGGCGCCTAATCGTTCCAGCGACCGGATCCATGCGTCAGCAAGAAGAGTATGCCCGAGTTTTGTGGGGTGTGAGCCGTCCTTGGTTTCGTATCGCAGGTTTAACAGGTTTAAATCCGCCAAATAACAATTCTCTTTTTGCCTGATATTCCTGATGGCGTTATTGTAATCATCAAATGGCACTCCGGCATATTTTTCGGGGAAAGTCCAATCGTAATCTTTAACGTATGTGCGCATTAATGTGGCATAAATGATTTTGGCGCAGGGATAATTCTTTCTGAGTCTGTTGAGCATACAGTCATATGCCTCTGCAAAGGAATCAGATTGCTTTAATGAAGAACATTTTCCGTTTATGGGTACTCCATTGCCGTAATCGTTAAAACCCATATAAATCAAGATCACATCGGGAATATGCTGAGCTGTATGAAGATTGCCGCAACGCTTTTCACTGCATGCCGAAGGGAAGTATTCGCCACTGACTTTACTGCCGGAATATGAATCATTTACGCATAAATCACCGTGTAAAGCACTGATTACCTGAGCCCACCAAGTGTCCTCTGACGAAGATAATCCGTTTATATACTGCATTTGACTATCATAAAATACACTGTATCCTTCCGGATTGAAGGACTCGTAGGTGCTGATTGAGTCACCTATAACAGAAATCATCATAGTTTTATCGCTCCTATCAGAAATGTTCTCCCGAGGTATCGTTCTACTGTAATTCATATACTGTTTTATCATTCACGAGTTTATCATTCACGAGCTTAACCAATGGACAAACAGGTGCGCCTTGCGCAAATATGTACTGTCTGAACTCTGTGTTTATTAACTGTCTGTCAAATTCAAAGAGGAAATACACTACCTTTATTTTTCGTATCAATTAGATATTATTAATCAAAGATAAATACAATTCCCCCACGGCGGTTCGATGTTACTGCCCTTTATCAGCCATACGACGGGAATATCAAGGGCGGCGTGTTCTTCGGGAAACTT
>CACYBS010000078.1 GCA_902772725.1 Erysipelothrix rhusiopathiae | reverse complement strand
CCCATTCCCATACCCAACAGCTTTCGTATACTGTCAGGAGTCAATTTCCATCCTTCGTTTTTCGTCCTAAATAAAACCAGATTCACTGTTTCCTTTGAGCCGTTCACTTTCATTTTGACATCGGAAGAGTATCCCTCCAATACAGGTACATCCACATTATAGTTATACTGGTAATAGTCTGTGATCTCTTGCATTTCATCGGAATCCAGCTTGAATTTAAATGATATCGACATTTCATACTCTGCCTCGGAATTTGTTATTCCCTTCACCAGAGTATTTGCTAAATCCAAGGTTGACTGAAATGACTGAATAGTTTCAGAACTCAGTTTTTCATAGCAATCTTTTGTGAAACAGAGGTGGAGCAACTTTTCAGCGTTAGCTTCTGTTAGTGCATCCGCACATGCTTCTACTACTGCATCCGCACTTGAATAACTGATAATTCCGTCCGAAAAAATAATGGTATACAGTATTCCGAACAAAGCAAGGCCAAGGACAATTATGACTGCCGCCACTTTCTTTGAATGAACTGCATTTTTATTTGCGGTTTGATTTTGCAGAAACGGATTTTCGGTTTGGTTTGAAACAGATGTACCACAGCTCGGACAGAACAATTCGTTGTTGCCAACTGGTTGCCCGCATTTAGAACAATACATTTCCATCACTCCGATTCAGTAGAGTTGAGCTTTTCTCCGCACTTTACACAAAACATTCCTGATTTGTTATTTTCTGCCTGACACTTCGGGCAGATGGTAAATTGAGAGTTTTCAGAAGAACTGATATGACTGCTGATAACTTTAAAATACGGAATTTTACCTTTTTGGGTAACATAATCCCAAGCATCGTGCTCTTTTTTGGGCTTAAAGTAGAATAAGTATACGCAGAAGCCGGTCAGAAGCACGATCATTCCCAGAATCATTGATTTATCACCGGTTTGTATTATTCTGAATAAACAGAACAAAGCCAATCCAATCAAAATTGCATAATGAATCGACATATCTGTCTTATCTCCGTTATTAAACACGCTCTTATTGTGTTCCAGTCTGTATTGATACTTGCCTGCTGTTTTGCACACTTTATCAAAAGCCTCAAGCTTTTCCTGACAAATGGCAATATGCTTTTCGCTTAATCTCTTTTCAATTGGTAAAGTCTGCAATGTATGGATATGTTTTATGAAATCTGCACGAAAAGAAAAGTTGCACGGATTATCAAGTACATTGGAATATGTTACGGCTTCATTCCTCGCTTTATCGGCTAGGTCTCTCGTTTCAAATGTGATTCCATTGATCGTTCTGTAATCTTCATCAAGCGCCTTCATCTTGTCACGAATGATCTGAAAAGGCTGCGGGATGGTTTGTTCTGTATAGCCGATTTCGTTTGCCAGTGCCTGCAGCTTTGTCATACAGTCCGCAGCATCATTTTCAGATTCCCCAATATTATATTTTACAAAGCTGATCATAATATCCTCAGCGTGTTTCGCTATAATATCCAAAGCAGGCTGAACGGATTCAGAAGGCATGTTCATCGTTTTAGCACATTCCAATGTCAGTGTTCGACACTGAACCAGTTCCTCTGCACTGCTGCCGAGTCGATTTTTAGCAAAGTCTGCAAGCAGGTCTTTTAGATCGGTTGTTAATTCGGTAATACCGAAGTAATCTGCAACTGTAAGGATTTCAGAGGCATGATCGAAATACAGCTTCAACAGTCCTTTATAATATTTACTGTTAAACGGATTCAGATTCATAACAGAAATTGCACATTTGACTTTTTCATTATCTGCCATTTGGATACGAAGCAGATTATTAAAGATAGATTCAGCCTTGTTCATGTCACTGCCTGTTTGCCAGCCGCCAAGAGAGAGCTTTTCTGCTTCGCGCAGATCATTAATGATGACAAGAGTCAAATTGTATGCTGATTGTGTCACACTGCCAATCAGTTTCTCTCTGTACTCATGGTTCAGGAACAAATCCCGTCTTGCATCATCAGCTTTACTTTCATCGACCATGTTACCGATTGCATTCACAAATGAATGGCCGGCACCCTCAATTGCGTTCATGGTTCCTGCACGAAACTGATTCCCCCATGCATCTGCCATTGTACCGCCATATGTAGCAGAAGTCCATCTGCCTCTTGTAGCCTTTCTTGCTGCGCGGTAGGCTTGAGCATTCTGCAAACAGGACTGTATTTCCGAATCTTTTTGTACGATTTCCTTTAATGCATCTTCAAATATTTTGAAATAACCTTTTTTGAAACAGATTGCTATAATCGCATTCTGATCCATTGTGTAGCAGCCAACTGAAATTGCATCAGCAGAAATCGCATTCAAACTGTTTTCCAAAGCCATAGAGAAAGCAGCATCTATGTTTTCGTAGAGATCATCCAAATTTTTCAGTTCATTCAGACATCTTGTAAACACTTTCCTTGCATCAAAGGATAGCTCACGGTATTTCTTTTCAATATGAAGATATACATTCCGTTCCGGTGAAATAATCAGTTCAGCACCCAGAAATGGAAAGACTTTTTCTTCATTATATCTTTCCATTATCTCATTCAGCTTTTCCATAAAAACTCCTTTCAAAATTGGCATTTTATATGCATTGGGGGTTATTTTTCACAAACTGTATTTTAGCAGGTGTTACTACATAGAATTATATTGTTTACAATTATGATTCTGACTATATTATACAACAAATATCGGTACAAGTCAATGTATATTCCTACAGCAATCGGTACCATAATTTGTGAAAATAGACTAAAATAAATAGGAAAGGCGGTGTATTTACGATGACAGAAGACGATATTCGCAGCAGACTTACGCAGTTACGAATGAAAAAAGGTGTATCCGAGTACCAGATGAGCCTTGATCTCGGGCATAGCAAGAGCTATATCCAAAGCATCTCTTCCGGCAGAGCACTGCCTTCCATGAGTGAATTT
>CACYBS010000077.1 GCA_902772725.1 Erysipelothrix rhusiopathiae | reverse complement strand
TCCAATGGCAGTATAACAAACTGGCATTATTCCATGCCGTGAATAGTTCCTTTGAAATATTAAGCATATATTATTTTTTCAGATGTTGTTTACCTTTCTCTAATGAAGCTGCTTCTATAAGGATGTCAAAATCTGATTTTCCACTCATAGCTTCGCCAATATGGCTATTCCCTTTCCAACTGCAGTAAATTACACCCTCTCTATTCCAGCTGGAAAACAAATTATTTATTATTTGTATCATTTTTTTATTGTTTTCTTGATTTCTTTACCAAATTAACTAGTGTTTGACGTTCAGTCTTCGCAAAGCATATAAACCACAACATTACTAAGCATACAATTTCAATGAAGATTGTCAAAACTATTCGTAATGCTATTGTTGTAGCATATCCATTCAGAAAAACAGCTAAGGCAATAGGTATGGCAGAAGATATAAAAATCGGTATTATCACCTTTTTACACACTGTTCCAATATTCAACTCCTTAACTACCCTGGAAGCAAAATAAACCCTGACAAAAAGAATTGTAAAAATAACACCTAATTTAACCCATAGAACAGCGACGGGAGGCATTCCTACTTTAAATAAAGAATACGCTACAGGAATATCTAGTATAAAAACTATAGCTGTCGCTAATTGAAAGTATTTAATATTGTCCGAAGATAGAACCGTATAATTATATGGCATACTTATAGCATTGACAATGCCATTCACTATGAAAAGGACAGCAAATGTGTTAGATAGTTGAGGCACCGTGTCTAGCCATATATCAAGCACCCAATCTATATTAAATACTAAGGGTAAAGCGACAACAAACATTATGCTGAACGACATTTTACTTGTTGTGTTAACTAATTTGCTTAGATATCCGAAATTCCCTTCTGCAAATGACTTTGTTATCTGAGGATTAAATGCTGTCTGAAAGTTTGTTGTCAAGTTGGTGATAGCAGCATTAACTTGACTACCAACGGACATTGCAGCATTTGCTGCAAGAGAATGGAACATATTTACTAGTACTACATTTCCTTGGTTACAGCCTACAACAGCGAATTGCCCCACCAACGTCCAACTTACAAATCCAAAAATTTCCTTTATATTGTCTTTTTCAAAAGTAATACGAAACTTGAGTATACTATATTTTTTTCTACAATATGAATAATACATAAGGAAATTCAATAATTGTATACACATTAATAACACTCCGTAAAGGATAAGTTTATCACTAGAACTATTCAACAAAATAATAGCAATAAAAAGCTTTAATACTGCATCAATTATACTAACAACCGCTAGAAGTGTCATCTTTTCATAAGCCACAACAGCTGCAGAATAAGGAATGGAAATGATAGCAGTGCAGAAAGAAATAAGAGAAGCTTGATATACAATATTAGCAGCTAGTTCTCTTCCTTCAGGAATGTTTATCTTGTTATTAAGAAACCAAAGGCCAACCGTCTCTCCTAAAAGTAAGAAAACAGCAACTATCAGCAGATGTACAGTGATACTTGAAGCGAAAATACTACTCAAGGCGCCATCTCCTTTTACCATTGAAGTGTTTAGGAATCGCTGGGTTGACTTATTCATTGTTCCCTTAAAGAAGGTCAGAAGTGCAACAACTCCACCAACAACATTATACAACCCGAAATCGTCAACACCCAAAGCTTGCAGTACTAATCTGGATGTATATAATGTTATTAGCATCACAACAATCATCCTAACATATAGGACAAGTGTATTTTTAGCTATACGTTTAGTATTTGAAGATGAATTATTTGACATATTTATTACTTTCAAGATGATCGCACTTCTGCGTCTTTGTTTACAGATTTATTTACTTTTTCTTTACTGTTATTTTTCTACACCAAATACTTTTTCTGGCTTCACCTGCAGGGCTTTTTGTCGTAAAATCCGAATATACTAGATAAAAGCTATTAGCATCAGCCTCTATCATAGAGGTATAACCACAAGAAATATCTCGATTTGATTTAAATCCATGTTCCATAAATGAAATCATATCAATAGGCTCTGTCCACGATTGTCCATTGCCGTCAAGATTGAAACGAACCTGCACCCCAGGACGCCCTGAAGATAAAACAACAACTCCGTTTCCTAATGTAATTAAACAGGGCTTAACACCATTTGACGTAAAAGCCTCCGGTTTTGTCCAAGTATGTCCACGATCGTATGAAAAGGTCTTATACATGGGCGATCTTGACCCTGTACGCATCACACAGATAAATGTACTATCAGATAAAATTTCAAAAGCCGGTTCATCAAAAGATTCTCCACCCCTTCTGTTTGCAATACCATCTTTAACAAACGGTATTTTCCCAATAACTTCCCATGAATGTCCTGCATCAAACGATTGGTAGAAAGACACTCCTCCAGAAGAAACATTTCCCAAACTATCCAAATAATAAGCAGGATACATCCCTGCAACAATAGACTCGTCCGCAAGCTGCTTGAAATAACCTTTCCAAACAACAGACATTACCCCATCGTATGACCACCTTAAGAGGCCAGGATCCCTGAGTTGTGCATGAACCATCTCTGACACATTTTCATTATGCCATGCAATGTATACTCCTTGTAATTCATCAGGCAATTCATCAGCCATATAATAATTAAATTTCTTCTTGCTCCAAATAGGTTTTAGGCTACTTGAGAAATTGCTCATTTTTATGGGGATGGGGGTATAGGACGCAATTACAGAATTATCCTTTAGCCTCAGATAGTTACCAACTCTTTTCAATTCATACTTTTTGTCTCGCGGCATCCAAGTCTTTCCACCATCTTTTGACATCATAGGGGTAAATTCCCGCACTGTCTTTTTTCCATATTCTCTCGGTGAATCTGCTTTCATTTGCCATGATATAACGAGTGTTCCATCTTCTGCTTTTCCAATGTTTGGAAACTGAAAAAATCCCCACTCTTCTTCCCTGTCTGCCATAGCAACCATAACAGGGTCAGCCAGTTCTATGAATGCTATCGTTTTCCCATCTTTCTTGTATTCAATTTTTTGAGCTGATTTACTTACTATTCCTTCACGAATTTCAAGTGAATCCAAACCTGCGGAATGCCCTAAATAAGCGCAAGCCCTATAGGTTAAAGAACAACCTATTAGCAGCCATGTTGAGAACAACGCATAAACAAAGCCAAGTTGTCTGGCAATCATACAAATGACCACGATTTAATTTATTTCTCTCCTATACGTGTATAAACAAAACCCTGTTCCTCTAATTCTTGGCGGTCATAGATATTACGTCCATCAATTACTATATTCCCTGTCATCACTTTTTGGACGACATTCCAAGAGGGCATACGGAACTGGCGCCACTCAGTCATCAGCGCAAAGATATCGGCACCATCGGCAGCATCGTACATATTCTTGCAATAGGTGACAACGTCACCAATGCGACGTTTGCACTCGTCCATGGCGATGGGATCGAAGACACGGACGATAGCACCATCGTTCAGGAGCTTATCTATAACCACCAAGGCTGGAGCTTCGCGCATATCGTCGGTCTCAGGCTTAAAGGCCAAGCCAATGATGGCAATGGTTTTACCCTTTACATCGCCTACGGCCTTAATAATCTTGTCATAGACAATAGATTTCTGCTTCTCGTTGACACGCTCAACGGCCTCGATTACTTCCATGTGATAGTCATTATCCAAACCTGTATGAACGAGAGCCTTTGCATCCTTGGGGAAGCAACTTCCACCATAACCGCAACCAGCATAGAGGAACTTGGAGCCAATACGGCTGTCGGTACCGATGCCCTAGCGCACACTATCAACATTAGCCCCTACCCGCTCGCAGAGATTGGCGATATCGTTCATAAAGCTAATACGC
>CACYBS010000076.1 GCA_902772725.1 Erysipelothrix rhusiopathiae | reverse complement strand
GAACCGGTGATCACAGAGTTGCAGTCTATTGCCTTACCACTTGGCTACGGAACCAACTGCTCCATTATTATATGCTTTCTAAATTTTTTTTGCAAGCACTTTTGTAAAAAAAAGGTGCCTAATCTAGACACCTAAGAATGTAAGAATCATTCCGCATACGGAAGCAGTCACAAACAATACTGTAACAATCCGCAAAATATTCTTTTTTCTTTCTCCATAGCGGATCAAGACAACTAAGCCTAAACCTGCATTGGTTATAAGCCCTGCCAGCAAAGATCCAAACTGCAATTCCCCTGCTGCAAACAATTGAGCCAATACAACGGTAATTGCACAATTGGGAATAAAGCCAAAGATAGCGGCTAATACCGGCTGGAAAATAGATTTCGATAATAATATTTTTCCCAGCGTCTCTTCACCGATCACTTCAATACATAATGTTAGTACAAATGAGGTAATGAAGATAAAGGCATAGATTCGAATTGCTCTTAAAAATGCCGATACCGGAATTGAATACTGCGGATAGCAGCATGGGCAGGAAGAGCTTACCTGTTCATCATCTTCTTCATATTCCCCATCATCTTCTTCCATATCGTCAAAATAGATGACCTTCTGTTTAGGAAATAAAACCTTATCGGTAAAATAGCCTACCGTTACTGCTATGATAAATTTCATAACCAGCAGTAACCCCAGAGTCGAATATAAATCCGGATTCGATAACAGAATAGGAATTGCCTCATCGCTGGTTGCGATCATAACCGCAATTAAAGTTCCTATTGTGATGTTTCTTTGTACATACAACATCGCAGCTAATATGCTGAAACCGCATTGCGGAATCAATCCGACAAGCGCTCCTACAAGCGGACCGTATTTCTGAAGACCGAAGAATATCTTTTCGTCACTGTTTGTTTCCCTGCGGTCAATATATTCAAGAAATATATATGTTATAAACAATAATGGCAGCATCAGCCATGTATCTTTCAATGCATGTTCTAATGAATGCAATAATAACTCCATGGAATCACCTCCGCATAGTGAACATTCTAACCAATTCTTTTTCAGAATACCAGTAAAACAAACATTTCCATAAAAAAATCATGTATAATACCCCTATGATGACACGATTTGAAGGCAAAATATCCTGTAAAGCTATACTGGAAAATCCTAAAAGAGAGATTCAACAGGTTTGGATTGACAAAAAGAAAAGAGATAGAGATACCCAATATATTTTGCGCTTATGTAAAAACAGAGGATGCAAAGTAACCTTTTTGGAGCGCTCGAAACTGGATGAAATGGCATCTTCGCATACACATGGTGGAATACTTATCGATGCCAATCCTTTATCCTCTGTATATTTTTCTGAGATTCAAGATCCGCATGGATATTTTGTTTATATAGATGGAATTGAAGATCCTTATAACCTTGGAAGTGCAGCCCGCACATTATATGCAGCCGGTTGTAATGGTTTAATTCTTCCAGATCGAGACTGGTCCAGCGCTGAGGCAACCATTATAAAAGCCAGTGCCGGAGCCTTTGAAAAGCTGAATATATTCCGAATCAAAGAAGACAATGAACTTGTGGAGACATTAGACCAGCATCATATTCCTTTGTATGCAGCCCACAGAAAGGATGCCATGTCGCTTTATGATTTCTCCTTTCCGGATACTTTCTGTCTTGCGATAGGCGGAGCATTAAGAGGGCTAAATGCGAATATTACCTCTCACAGTTCGCAGAACATTATGATCGAATATGGCAGAGATTTCAGAAATGCCTTAGATACACCGAGTGCCTGTGCGGTATTTGGATTTGAAATACTCCGCCAGAAAAGACAATAACTCCCTTGCGGGAGTTTTTTAGTGCAAAAGAAAAGCCCGATTTAATTTTCATCGAGCTTTTAATGCTTATTAAAGCTGAGGACCGGCACTTACTAATGCTTTGCCGGCTTCGTTAGTTTCGTACTTAACGAAGTTCTTCTGGAAGCGTGAAGCTAAATCTTTTGCCTTTTCTTCCCAAACAGCTGCATCAGCATAAGTATCGCGTGGGTCTAAGATAGCTGGATCTACACCCGGCAATTCTGTCGGTACTTCAAAGTTGAAGTAAGGAATTGTCTTAGTAGGAGCGTTCTTGATATCACCGTTTAAGATGGCATCAATAATACCGCGGGTATCCTTAATAGAGATACGCTTGCCGGTACCGTTCCAACCTGTGTTAACTAAGTAAGCCTTAGCTCCGCTCTTTTCCATCTTCTTAACTAATTCCTGAGCATATTTAGTTGGGTGCAGTTCAAGGAATGCCTGACCGAAACATGCAGAGAATGTAGGAGTCGGTTCTGTGATTCCACGTTCTGTACCTGCTAATTTAGCAGTGAATCCTGATAAGAAGTAGTACTGAGTCTGTTCCGGAGTAAGTACAGATACAGGAGGTAATACTCCGAATGCGTCTGCTGATAAGAAGATAACGTTCTTAGCATCCGGTCCGGAAGAAATACCGTTAACCTTTAATGCGATGTTTTCGATATGATTGATTGGATAAGATACACGTGTGTTTTCAGTTACGCTCTTATCTGCGAAATCTAACTTACCGTTCGCATCAACAGTTACGTTCTCTAATAATGCATTACGACGGATTGCGTTATAGATATCCGGTTCAGATTCCTTATCAAGGTTGATAACTTTTGCATAGCATCCACCTTCAAAGTTGAATACGCCGTTGTCATCCCATCCGTGTTCGTCATCACCGATTAATAAACGCTTAGGGTCTGTAGATAATGTAGTTTTACCTGTTCCTGATAAACCGAAGAAGATAGCTGTGTTCTTACCTTCCATATCAGTGTTTGCAGAACAGTGCATAGAAGCCATACCCTTTAATGGGAGGTAGTAGTTCATCATAGAGAACATACCCTTCTTCATTTCTCCACCGTACCAAGTGTTGATGATAACCTGTTCACGTCTTGTGATATCGAAGGCTACGCATGTTTCAGAGTTCAAACCTAATCCTTTGTAGTTGTCTACTTTTGCCTTAGAAGCACAATAGATAACGAAAGTTGGTTCAAAGTTTTCTAATTCTTCTTCTGTAGGCTGGATGAACATATTCTTAACGAAATGTGCCTGCCAGGCTACTTCCATGATGAAACGGATTGCCATACGGCTGTCCTTGTTGGCACCGCAGAATGCATCCATTACATATAATTTCTTGTTGCATAAAGCGTTCACAGCGATATCTTTTACCACTGCCCAAGTTTCTTGAGACATTGGATGGTTGTCATTAGGATAACCTTCTGTTGTCCACCAAACTGTATCCTTGGAGTTTTCATCAACTACCAAGTATTTATCCTTAGGAGAACGGCCGGTATAGATACCTGTCATAACGTTAACAGCATCGAGCTCAGTTAATACACCCTTGTCGTATCCTGTTAAAGAAGGATCCATTTCGTCATTGAATAAAGTTTCATATGACGGGTTGTAGATGATCTCTTTTGTTCCGGTAATTCCATACTTTGTTAAATCAATCTTACTCATTTTATTTCCTCTCTTTTCTAAATGGTAAAAATTAGATACATAATCTAATCTCTAAATATTATAAGATTTGTGCTCATTAAAATCAATAAAATAGTTTGATTAGCCTAATTTAACGAAAAAACCGTATGGATTGTTCCATACGGTATAGAATTAATCTTTTTTGCTCAGTAAACGCAGAACGCGTAAGAAGATATTAATGAAATCCAGATACAGCTGTAATGCCATGAAAATAGAAACTTTGTCCTGACCGACAGGATTTCCGTCTTCCATCACAAGAAGCTGATTCATTCTCTGAATGTCCCATGCTGTTAAACCGGTAAAGATCACAAGACCGATAATGGACATGATGCGGGTCATTCCGCTAACCGGGAAAAACAACATGATAATCTGAGTAACGATCAAAGCAATCAAGCCAACCATGCAGATATTACCGATCTTGGTTAAATCCATCGTAGTGGTAGTACCTACAACCGCCAGGCAGATAAAATAAACTGCAGTAATTAAGAATGCTACACCAATGGTTCCCAGATCATATACATACGCAAGTGAAGAGAATGTAAGACCGGTAAGCCCTGAGTAAACAATAAATAAGATACGCATGAGCGATGCATCCTGTGCTTTACGCATAGCTGCACTAAATCCAAACACAACTGCCAGCTGAGCAATCGCAAGAATCATCATTGCATACGGTACTGCATAAAGAATTCGCAGCATTAAACCTGAGGCCACAGCGGCAATAGCTACAGCTGCTGTAATCAGCAGACCGAGTGCCATCCACATATATGTTCCTGTAACTGCCTTGCGAATATCGCTTTGAGTATACATAGTATTAAGTTCCATGAAATTTCACCTTCCTTTATTACCGGATATCTCCGGCTAATTGAATAATATATCAATTTAATTAAAAAGTAAATCAGGATGATATATCACCCTGATTCTTTCTTTTATGCATAAATTTTACGGATTAAATCGTAGATTTCATCAACGGATACTTCTTTTTTCTCACCCGTTGCACGTTCAACGAACTCTACCATGCCGTTTTTAACACCACGGCCAAGGGTAATACGATATGGGATACCGATTAACTCAGCATCCTTGAACTTAACACCCGGACGTTCATTTCTGTCATCCAGCAGTACATCGTATTTATTGTCCATGCAGAACTGGTACAATTTGTCTGCCAATTCGGACTGTGCTTCATCTTTTAATGAGATTGGTACGATTACCAGTCTAAACGGAGCGATTTCTACCGGCCAGATAATACCGTTGTCATCATGATGTTGTTCAACAACAGCAGCCATACATCTTTCTAAACCGATTCCATAGCTTCCCATCCATACCGGTTTTAATTCGTTGTTCTCATCGGTATAGTACAGATTCATGGATTCTGCATATTTTGTACCTAATTTGAATAAGTTACCTACTTCAATACCGTGCTGGAAGGTTAATTTCTTGCCGCATACCGGACAGATATCGCCTTCTCTAACCTGGGTCAGATCGGCAACAGCTTCCGGAGTAAAGTCTTTTAAATTTACGTTAGTATAGTGATAATCACTCTTATTAGCACCCACGATAAAGTTTCTCATATGTAAGATCTGACGATCCATATAAACCGGGCATTCCAAACCAACCGGACCGGCAAAACCGACACGGGCATGCGTTACTCTTTCAACATCCTCAAAGGATGCCAATTCCATCTCATTGGCCTTCAATAATTTCAATGCCTTCGTTTCATTTAATTCACGATCACCCGGCAGACAGAAGGCAACAATCTTACCATCTACGTTGTAAAGTAATGTCTTCACAAAATCTTCCGGCTTCTTACCAAAGAAAGCGGCAACCTCTTCGATGGTCTTCGCATTTGGTGTTTCTACCATTTCCATCGGCAGCATTTCATCAGTGCTGTCTTCCATGGTATCAATGACTTCCGTGATTTCTAAATTGGATGAATAATCGCATCCCTCACAGCCTACGACGATATCTTCACCAATGCCGGAAATTGCCTGATACTCTTCAGATAATAAACCACCCATGGCACCGGTATCTGCCTTAACAATCTTATAGTCTAACTGTAAACGGTCAAAGATACGGCAATACGCATCATACATTAAATCGTATTGTGCATCCAAACCGGCCTTATCGATATCAAATGTATAAGCATCTTTCATGATAAATTCACGAACACGGATCAAACCATAGCGCGGACGTGTTTCATCACGATATTTTGTCTGAATCTGATATAAGTTATATGGATAATCTTTATAGCTCTTTCCATCCATAGATGCTGCCATCGCAAATAACTCTTCATGAGTCGGACCTAAAACATAGCGCTTCTGATAGCGGTCCTTTAATGCGAACATATTGGAACCAAACGCATCACGGCGTCCGGACTGAATATAAACATCCTCCGGAATCAATGCCGGCATCAATAATTCCTGGGCACCCTTGGCATCCATTTCCTCACGAATGATATTTTCAACCTTTGCCAATACCTTTTTACCCATCGGCATGATCATATACATACCGTTTGAACTCTTTTTGATCATTCCGGAACGAACTAAAAGGTTACTGGAAACACTGTCTTCATCTTTTGCGTTTTCACGTAATGTATAAAAGAAACTTTTACTTAACTTCATAATTAACCCTCTTTTCAGCTTTTATATTTTCGCATAATCGCTATTCATTCACAATACGAAGTTTGCGAATCATGGCATTTTTCTCTATCGGACCTGTCCATTTTGTGGTAATAATCTCCATCGGTTTATTACATACTTCTAAGATATTTCCATCCTTATCGATCGCATCCCCCATATGGACAACGGTGGAGGCAATGTGCGGGCCAAAGATTTCCAAATCCTGATTCGGTTCAAATTTATTCTTTACCTGTAAAGTGGCGATTTGTGAGTCCTTGTCATAATCCATCACAAAGGCGACATATTCCTGGGTAACGGTTTCATCATGGTCACGATACAGCTGAACCTTATGGTCCGGAATTCCTTTATAAAAGCCCGGTCCTGTCGGTCGGTTTTCCGCCTTTTCAATCTCTCTTTTGATATCTTCGATTTCTTTGGATGTGATATGACCGTTTTCATAAATCAAATCAATCAATCTTCGATAGGCGGAAACTACCGTTGCCAGATAATAGGCGCTTTTCATACGGCCTTCTATTTTTAATGAGGTAACACCCCATTCAATAAACTTTTCAATCTGTTCTACTGCCTGTAAGTCTTTGGATGACATCGAAAATAAATTATCCGGATTCGATAATTCTTCATCTCCATCCATTAAATGATATTTCCAGCGGCAGCTTTGAGCACAGCCTCCGCGGTTGGCATCTCTTAATGTCATATGGTTGCTTAAAACACAGCGTCCGGAGTAAGAAATACACATTCCGCCATGGATAAATACTTCAATCGGAAGAATATTCTGTTTGGTGATAGCTTCAATCTGCTCCATGGTGCACTCTCTTGCCAGAACTACACGATTCATTCCCTTTTGTTTCCAGAAGCGGACAGCTCCGGAATTGGTGGAAGAGTGCTGTGTGGATACATGCACCTCATATTTACATCCCAATTGTTTAGCACGCATCATAATGGCAGGACTTGCCACGATAATGGCATGTACGCCGGCATCATTTAGGGCAAGAAGATACGCATCCAAGCCCTCTAAGTCTTCGGGATGCGGAAGCATATTTACGGTAACATGAACATGGGCATGATGTTCATTGGCAAAATCAACCAGTTCTCGAATTTCATCCAGGGAGAAGTTGCTGG
>CACYBS010000075.1 GCA_902772725.1 Erysipelothrix rhusiopathiae | reverse complement strand
ATTGCCATTATTCAAATTCTAAGGTTGTTTTATGGAAGAATTATAGGAAAAGAATCTTTTTTTTGTGGTGTTATGGGCTCTATTGCTGGTCTAATGTCATCACCGGCTGCTGCAGTTTATGCTGCATCAAAAGCTGCTATTTGTCGCTTTATTGAAAGTGTCAATATTGAACTTGAAGTCAGCGGAACCAAAAACCGCATTCTAAATGTATCTCCAGCATCATTCAAGGGTTCTAGATTTTATGGGGATCAAAATAGGTTGGATCTTTTAGAAGGATTAGCGGAAGAAATAATAAGGAATCTATATAATCATGAAACGTTGTTTATTCCTCAATATGAAGAGACCTTTAAAGCGGTGTTATCACGTTATTTCAATAATGCGCATGAATATGGGCTTTATAGTTATCAATATAAGAAAGAATCAGGAAGGTTGGACAATAATCCTCGGGTAAAAATCGGATATCTTTCAGGAACTTTTGATTTGTTTCACGTGGGTCATCTCAATCTTCTTCGTCGTGCAAAACAACAGTGTGATTATCTTATTGTAGGCGTTCATGATAGTGGGGCATGGAAAGGGAAAGAAACATTTATACCTTTTGAAGAACGTATGCAGATTGTAGGTGCTTGCAAGTATGTGGACAAAGTCACACAGTCTTGTCGCGAAGACTCTGATGCCTGGAATCTCTGGCATTATAATAGATTGTTTGTGGGTTCAGATTACAAAGGCACGGAACGATTTAATCGTTATGAGGAGTTTTTTAAAGATAAAGGAGTTCAAATCATATATTTCCCATATACTCAGAGCACAAGTTCAACTCAGATTAGAAAGACAGTTATGTTGAAAACAAAAGATATCAAATTGGAATGATTATGCTATTTGTTGGAAGAAAGAATGCCATTAATGAAATGCCCGCGTCTTTATACTTGAAAGAAGAATGCTTGTAGGGAAGGATCTCTTTAGACATAGAATAGTCTTTAAGCAGATGATTGGTGGGAGAGAATTATGAATTCAGTTGGAGAAAGATATCATAAAGAAAACAGGGATATATCCAGCCAGTATGATAAGTTGTTCCAATTGATTCAAGCATCACTATGGGGAATACCAACAGGAGAAATCACACGGAAAGAATTTGATATTATGCAGCATCATGCCATCTCTTTGATTGTTGGACCAATTTTATCATCGCTACAGATGTCATCCTCTTTGCGAAATGAATGGAAAAGTGATATTCTTCATCAGTTTCAGTATAATATGGGTTGTATTTATGCTCAGAATGTTATCCCACTGACCATGCCATATATTGTATTAAAGGGAACAAGTGCAGCAAAGTATTATCCAGAGCCAGAATTTCGGGCTTTGGGTGATATTGATATTATGACAAGAAGAGAAGATGTTGAGGCAGCATGTGAAATTTTCTTACAGAATGATTATATAGAGACAACAAGTGATGATGATAAAAAGGAAGGACGTCATCGAACGTTTTTTAAAGATGGTTTTAGTATTGAAATTCATTATTTCTTTGCAGCTATGAATGATCCAAAAAAAGCGAAGTTATTTGATGATTTACTAGTTGATCATATTGATGATACATGTGAACTGCCAGATATGATTAATGGCCTTGTTTTGATTGAGCATATTAATCAACATTTGGAAAATGGACTTGGGTTACGGCAAATTATTGATTGGATGATGTTCGTTGACAAATGTTTGTCTGATAACCGATGGGCAGAATTCCGAGAATATGTTGCACAGATGGGATTGGAAACATTGACAATTACGGTTACGCGAATGTGCGAAATGTTCCTGGGATTATCGACACATGAATGGGCAAGGAACGCGAATGAGAAGCTTTGCTTGACATTGATGAATTACGTGCTGGAGAGTGGAAATTTTGGCAATCAAAGGACAATTGATGAGAAAAAGATATATATCAGATATGAACAATCTAATCATCCTTTTAAATCAATAAAAGAATTACAAAGGAAAGGAATTCGCGAATGGGGGAAAGCTCAAAATCCAGCATTAAGGCCATTTGCATGGATCTGGAAAGGATTTCGTGTTTTCACGGAATCATTGGGTCTAAAGCAAGAATTCATTAAAGCGAAAAAACGGAAAAAGATGCTTGTTCTTCTTGGAGTTAAACAAAAAGATAAAGGAATCGCTGTATTTAGAGATGGGAAGTACATCATCTCAGATTGATAATATAAGGAATGTGAAGTCTCTATTGACAAGTAAGTATCACTGTGGGGCGTATTGTGACGAATAGAGTATTAATTTCATTACTTCTTTTTGCTTTCTTATTATTCTCTATGATTAATATTGATTCTGAAGAGACAGAACATACTCCTCAGTTATTCTCTTCAACGTTACAACAACGAATAGTTGAGGAAAACAATCGAGAGAAAATAGATTATTTGGATAATCTAGGAAACATTACGATTGCTGCTGACAAAGGCTATGCAACGCGGATTATTACAAAAACGGATGATAGTATTATAGAATCCTATTATGATCCGGATGGCAATATGGTGAGATGTAAATCTGGATATCACACTGTAATACAAGAATATGATCAAAACGGACAATTGTTCCGTAAGTCTTATTTGGATATTGACGAGAAATTGGTTATGCTACCGCAGGGATATGCTATAGAGGAAACCCGTTTCGATAAATATGGTCGAAAAGAATATGTGATATATTTTGATACATATAAGGTCCCGGTTTGCTCGAAAACAGAAGGATATGGAAAGAAATACGAATACGATTCAAAAGGACACATATATAAAATCACTTATCTGGATCAATTTGGGAATGCACTGATAGCAGGGAATGGATATGCAATTGTGATACGCTCTTTTTATGAGACAGATGGATATGAAAATGGAAAGATTGAAAATGAATTCTATTATGATAAAGACGAAGAGCCAATACAGTTGTCTCTAGGGCAATATGGCATACATAGAGATTATTATATTGATGGAGAAAGTGAAAAAACCACGTATCTAGATATAGATGGAAAACTGATGACCACGAATAGAGGATATGCTTCTGTATTACGAATCAATCATGAAGGAACATATTCAGAACGATACTTCGATTTGGCTGGGAACCCATATAAATTATCGGAAGGACAATATGGAATACAGAGAGAAAAAGGAAAAACAGTATTTTTGAATGAAAATGGAAGTGTACAGTTCAATTTGAGAAATCAGTTAATTAATCATCCGATTTGGGTTATTCCCATTGCAATAACTATAATGATTCTGGCGATGAGGCTTAATCGATGGCTCAATATTATTCTGCTGATTGTATATGGCAGCTGTATTCTATTCTTCACTTTGGTATTTCGGGATAACAACGTAGATAAAATCAATATAATCCCATTAAGTGAATTTAGATTCTTCTTTACAGATTCGGCTATACGTTCTGGAATTATCAAGAATATTTGGTTGTTCATTCCTTTAGGAACCATTCTCTATAGTCTTTTCCCTCAATCAAAGATACTTCTTATTCCGCTTGTTGTTTCTTTTGGCATTGAATTGGTTCAATATTATACAGGATTAGGATGGTGCGATATAGATGATATTGTCAGCAATAGCCTTGGAGGAGCTATAGGCTATGAAGCAGGGAAAACGATAAAGAAAGCAAAAGACGTACTAAAAAACAGAGGACAGGAACATAAATATTCTCTTTAAGAACCGAAATGAGGAGAATGATATCATGCGTTGTGAAGAACAATTCGATACAATCTATAAACGGGATCCGGATGGCCTTTCGTTTTCTCCCTATCGTATTTGTCCGATTGGAGCTCATTCAGATCACAATCTTGGCAAGATAACTGGTTTGGCAATTGATAAAGGAATTCACATTGCTTTCCGGCCGAAACAAAACGGTGTTATTGAAATGGCCAGCCTGCAGTTTCCCAAAAGAGCGCAATGGCATATTCGGGAAATCGGAGAGAAAACCGGTGACTGGGCGGATTACCTACGTGGAGCTACCTGGGCGCTGTGCAAGGTGTATACACTGTCGGTCGGGTTGTGTGGGGTGATTGAGGGTTCACTGCCTATCGGTGGACTCAGCAGCAGCGCAGCAGTGATTCTGGCCTTTCTGGATGCTCTGGCAAAGGTAAACCGGATAAAGCTGGCACCGCAGGAACTGATTGATATCGCGTTTGACGCTGAAAAGAACTATGTTGGCGTAAATGTCGGAACACTGGACCAGAGCTGTGAGGTGCTGAGCAGGAAGGATCATCTGCTGTATCTGGACTGTGCGGATAACCATTATGAACTGATCCCGACTAATCCGGCAATGAAACCGTATTCCATCGCCATATTCTTTTCCGGACTGGAGCATAGCCTTGCCGGTTCCAAATATAATATGCGTGTGGATGAATTGCGTGCAGGCGTTTATGCGCTCCAAGCATTCTCCGGATATGATTATGGAAAATTTAATCAGGCAAATGCCAGGGATGTGGCTTTTTCTGTATACCAGGCATATAAGAATAAACTCCCGGAATCCTGGGCAAAACGCTGTGAACACTGGTATACAGAGTTCCAGCGAGTGGAAGCGGGAGCAGAGGCCTGGCGGCGGGGCGACCTCGAAGAGTATGGGCGCCTTTCCTTTGAGTCCGGCTGGTCTTCGATTCATAACTGGGAATCCGGAGCCCCTGAACAGATCCGGCTGTATGAGATCATGAGGGAAACGTCCGGGATCTATGGCGGCCGTTTCTCAGGCGCCGGATTTAAGGGTTGCTGTATGGCTCTGGTGGATCCGGAAAAGGTGGACAGTATCCGGGAAGAAGTGGAACGGAAATACCT
>CACYBS010000074.1 GCA_902772725.1 Erysipelothrix rhusiopathiae | reverse complement strand
GGTCATACATTGGATGGAATAGAACAGGGCATTGATTAAGGCATACTGCAGATTCAGTTTTTTCTCATTCATAACTTCCCTTCCTTTCATTGACTCTCAAAAAAAATATTCCTACAATACATATATGAATATCTATAAAATAATTAAAGCGTACATCAAAAACAGAAACAACTGGGAAGATCTCTGTAACGGATGCGGCAAATGCTGCTTCTCTCACTACAAAGATAAAACCGGCCATTTAGTCCCGGATTGGCATGACCCATGTCCCTATTTAGATATGGATACCATGCGCTGCAAGGTTTATGAAAACCGGTTTACCGTTTGTGAATATTGTAAAAAGGTGCGTCTTTATCATGCGCTGTTCTCGGAACAGCTCGATTCAGAATGCGGTTATGTTAAAACGTTCCGCAATCTATGATAAACCCTCTTTCATTAAGATAAGTTCATCTTTCTCCTTTAAAATATCCCATCCCTTTTCATTCAGCTTAGCTTTTAATGTGAGCTGAAGTAAAGGATAATCCTTTTTCTCAAAGCGTTTTCTATCAAAGTAATCAAATGTTTCGTCGCTTCGTCTTAACGGTCCGTATACGCGTCCTACTAGATTTTCTAAAGAGAATGTGTGTCCGTGATCGACCAGATCAAGCTGATTGATCAAAAGCGGAATCATTTCATCCACGTCTCTTGTGATCCATCCCATCGTATCTTTGATCAACATTTCAACGCGTAGTTCATCATTGGCCTGTACGGTTTCCTTATATTGATCCGGATTACGGTTTACCGTTACATCTAAACCATCTTCCTTGATTTCCACTTTAAAAATACAATACCCAGTCCAGCTGCGATGAAAATGTAATGTATTATCTTCATAATAGATAAACCATTCATCTTCCATACTTTCAGGTTTAAAACCGGTCTTCAACAATTGAATCTGTTCATCATTTAATTTCCAATTCAAATGAAATTGAATGTTTTCTTCCGGCATCTTTTCTACGACATGCCAATCTTCTTTTGTGATCATAATACATCCTCCGGGATATCGATTTCGTATTCATCTATATCCAAAACCAATACAACCTTTTTCTTCAAAACTTCTTTGACTACCTTTTTCAGCTGGAGACAGTCTTTAAAGGAAGTAAGCTTACTGAATTCATCGACCGGCTCTCGATCTATGCAGATTAGAATATCTCCGGTTTGTTCATCGGTTAATAATAAAGGATTGTCATTTTGATCATAGCGGACAAACAAATCCGATTGATTCAGCTTTTTTAGCAGCCGTTTTCTATTTTCCTTATTCGGATTATCGATATATTTTTCTTCTAATTCAAACAATTCCACAATAAATCACCTATCTTATTGTAACGAAAATCAAAAAATACTTCCACTTAAAAAAGCCCCTTAGGGCTTTAAGTCATATTTGGTAACAGAGAAAATGGCTTCACCAAGCGCAAAGAAGGAAATTCCCTTGGCATCCATTTCCGTATAGAATGTAGCTGTCATCGTTCTTTCTCCATCGTTGATAAAGATCTCTGCACTGAATTTATCTAAGAGAATTCTTAATTTCAGCCTGCCGTAATCATGTGATACATAGGTACGTCTCTGGTGAATGATTGCTCTTCGGGAACCGGAGTGTTTACGGTTGATTCTAAGTGTCGATTCATGCGGTCTGAAGCTCACACTGGTATAGAACTGGTCATTTTGGGCAAAGCGGATTTCAAATTTATGGAAGATATCGGCCTTGGAAACCGCAGATATTTCAACCTCTAAATCGATTACCCTGCCTTCAATACCATCGAGTGATATTTCATCATTTTTAATCCGGATATGCTCGTAGTGGACCTTGTTGGTGCGATACTGTTCGATTTCTCGAATCGGGCGCTGCATTAAGATGCCTTCTTCCATCCAGATTTCACGTGGGAAGGTCATCTGGCCAAACCATGGAACTGATTTGGTACGCATGTTGCAGGTATCCCAGTTCTGCATCCAGGCCATCATAACACGTCTTCCGTCTTGGGTAAGGATCGTCTGTGGAGCATAGAAATCCATTCCGTAATCCACCGCATGATTTCCTGTTTCCTTAAATTCCTCAGTAACCGGATTGAAAGTACCTGTCATATAGAACGTTCCCATACCGTTGGAATACTCCATACCCATCGGTAACATATCCTGTGCCGAAGCTAAAAGAACGTATTGCCCGTTCGATTCAAAGAAATCCGGGCATTCCCACATTAAGCCTAAGCGGTATTCATTTTCAGCAAATACCTTATCAAACTCCCAATGGAAACCATCTTGAGAACGATATACTAACATCTGTCCCCCGTGTCCCGGTTTATTGCTTGCAAGCATCACTCGATATCCATCCTTGACCTTAAAAAGATGCGGATCTCTAAAATCGGATATATCGGCTCCTTCCGGTAACATATCTTCCGTGATCACAGGATTATCTTCATATTTCTGGTATTCAACACCATCACCTACGGCAATACACTGACGCTGAAATACCTTATATTCCCCGTTTTTCTGTAACTCTCTGGTTACACCGGTATACATCAACATGTGTCTGCCATCATCCAGAGTAATCGCCCCACCGGAGAAAATACCTTCGTTGTCATACCATTCATCCGGTGCCAGAGCTACCGGCAGATACTCCCAATGAATTAAATCTTCACTGATGGCATGTCCCCAGTGCATCGGTCCCCAATGGGAATCATACGGATGATATTGATAAAACATATGATACTTTCCATCATAGTAAGAAAAACCGTTAGGATCATTCATCCATCCCACTCTGGCAGATAGATGAAAAGAAGGTCTTTGTTCATCCGAAATCAGTTTTTCATTTTCAATTTCATATTCACGGGCAGCCCGCAATTTGTAACTAATCATTCAATAATCCTTTCCATAAAGAAACCCCCTTGATGGAGGTTTTCTCATTATATTTCATCCTTCATGCTGTCTTCAAGAGCATCAACGATTGTATCGACAACTTTTGTGGCAATGGCCTGTACTTCCTTCGGTGCATATGGGAAGGTATAGGATACATCCGATGCTTCCAGAAGCGGAATATCGTTGATGGAATCACCGATTCCGTATAATTTGATATCACCGTATTTATCTTTATAGAACTCACGTAAACGTTCAACACCTCTACCCTTGGTGCATCCTTTAGGAGCTACATCGACTTCCACAACATTTCTAAAGGCATTAACATATTCGCCGAACTGTTCATTGATCTTTTCAGCCAGCGCAGCTGCTTCTTCTTCGGTCTCATTATGGATACCCAATTGGTGTACTAAGCCTGGCATCGCATCTTTCATACCGGTGATCACATGATACTCACCCGGATAATCCATTTCTTCAAAGACATTGATTACGCCGTTGATATCAATGGAAATACGATGTTCTGTCTTATCCACCATATCGCAGATCTGATCGACTACATCACGATCAATTCCTCTGCGGTAAATATCTTCACCATGACCTCCGACAATGTTGGCACCGGTGCTGGTAATATAGAAATCCGGATCAATAAGACCGCCGATAAACGGTGTAAGACCGCCAACCTGGCGTCCGGTACAGAAACCAAACAGGTTGCCTGCTTCCTGATATTCTTTTACTTTTTCAACATTTTCCGGTGGAAGCTTTACATCAGCTTTATAGAAATAAATAGTTCCGTCAAAATCACTCGCAAATACTTTCTTTTTCATACTGTCCTCTTTCTATTTTACGATAATGTCATATTTTTCAATGGATTCAATCAAACAGCTTCCATCTTCACAGAAAACTTCAATACCGATATCATCCGGATTTGGATATACGTTGTTGGACATTGTATAACGTCCGCCGTTAATAAAGATTTCTACTGAATTCACATCTAAGAATAAATCCAAAGTCAACTTCTCTTCTTCGTCAATTTCGCATACACGTACATCGGTATTATCTTCAAAGCCGCGAACCGGTATACCGGAATCCGCTCTGCTGAAAGTAATCAGGTTTTTATCCATTTCATACCATAAATCGGTATGATGAATCTTTCCTTTGAAGATTCTTAAGCCCACTTTTTTGGCATTTGGTTTTAAGACAACCTTTAATTCAATAGTATTGCCCTCAATACCTTCAAAGGAAATACTCTCATTTTCAATCGTGATATCTTTCTTTTCGACCTTATTGGATTCATAATTCTTGATCTCACGAACCGGATATTGATAAAGACGCCCGTTTTTCCATTCCACTTCACGCGGAAGCGTATATGTTCCTGCCCAATCAAAAGCCTGTGTTGGGAATGAGCGATCCCACATTTCCTTCCATGCGATCATAATGATTCTGCCATCAGGCAGCTTCATGGTCTGCGGAGCATAGAAATCTAAACCGCTGTCAATTTCATAGATTCCTTCATAATCGAAATGTCCGTTTTCAAAATTCAAAGTTCCCGGTAAGAAGCAGGATGAATGTCCGTTCTGATATAAATAACCTAACTGCGGATGATTCTGCGGACTGGCTAGAATGATCTGCTTGCCGTTGGATTCAATGAAATCCGGGCATTCATAAGCCCCGTCAACATGATAGAAGCTTTCATCATAGCCTTCCTTACGGTCGATCAAATGACCGCAATACTCCCAATGGTAAAGGTCTTTTGATTTCATTAAGATCAAGTTACCCCAGCCAAGAATTCCTCTTTCTTCTTTAGGAACTGCTGTGGTATCACTCATACCTCTTGTAAGATAGGAATCATTTACATCCAGTAAACGGATACCGCATAAACAATAGTACATACCATCCCGTACAAAGATCTTCGGGTCTCTGAAATCGCGCGGAGATACTTCCGGATCCAAATCTTCTGCCTTTAAAATTGGATTGTTTGGCTCTTTTGTGAAGGTTCTTCCCCCATCCGTTGACCAGGCAAGACATTGTCTTTGTACTTCCGGTTGGGCAGCGGTATACATCAAATAGAGCTTTCCATCCTTTTCAATCGCATTACCTGAACAGCACCCACAGATGACTTCATAATCTTCATCCGGGCGAAGAGCAACCGGATATTGTTCCCATTTCACAAAATCTTTGGTTGCGACATGTCCCCAGTGCATCTGTCCCCATTTATAATCATATGGGTAATGCTGGTAAAATAAATGTGCTTTTCCATCATAAAAAATCATACCGTTAGGATCATTGCACCATCCTTTCGGTACACTAACATGATAAGTCGGTCTAAATTTATTATTATCCATTTCCATAACCTCTGTAATTTTCTTTTCTATATCGTACCTTATTTTTAGCTTAGATGAAAGATGAAAAAAGAAAATCAGAGTTGTTATTTTGGTTTGTAAAAATATTTGATACGATAATAGAAGAAAACAACAATATCCAAAAATTTAAACAGTTTTTCATGAATAATATTAGAAGGGATAAACACATGAAGCCAAAAGAAAGAATTAAATATCGATTGAAAGAAATTATCCGCAAGGAAAATCTGGATTGGCCGGATTGGTCAAGACTAATCAATGAAATAGAAATCTATTTTGACTTAGAAGAGTCTTCTGATGATGAAATCGCCTTTGCCCGTAAAGACGCATTAACAAATCTTTATGATACGATGAATCAATTCGGCGTCGATCTGGACAACAAAACTTTAAATGCTCATTATGTCAGCATGTGTGAACATACATTGTATTTTTTATAGAAAGAAGGATTTCTAATCATGACTAATTTCCTTATTACTGTTGCGGCATCCGCAGTACTCGTTATTATTTTGTTTATTATCATTGCCAGACGAACAAAACTCATTGATAAAATTTATTTTCCGCTTTTTTTAATCGTGGTCATTTCAGGCTTATTGATATATGGTTATGCCTTTACGGTAAATGAAACATTACTATTTACCGCAGTGATACGAACGGCACTCCAGGTACTTTCGATGTTTGTGGGTAATGTCAATTATGATATCGTTAAAAATACGCCGCTGTATGCCGCGCTTCCCGGCCAGTTTATATTCTGGTCTGTTCATTTACTGGCATTTTACATGACTGCCAGTGCCGTTTTATCCACCATCGGATCCACGCTGATTCTTAAAAATCGAGGCATTTTATTAAAACTATCCCGTCAGGAAGTCAATATTATCTATGGTACGGATGGAAATTCATTCAATCATGCCAAGGCTCTGTTAAAGAGTAATCCAAAATCACTGATTGTCTTTATCGATGACCATTCTACTTCTGATTATTCGAATTTTATCAACCAGTTAGGCTTTGTGGTAGTCGACAGTACCAATCCGCGCTTTGAAGACAATTTCGGTCTCAAACATAAAAAAGGTATTCAACTTTACTGCATCAGTCCCAATGAGCAGAACAATATGGAATTTGCGTATCGCTTTGCCAACATCTTAAAGGATGCCAATTCAAAGGCATCGTTAACCATACGGGCCACAGAAAAAACTTTAGACCAGATTCTGCAGACAAACAGTAAACAATACAACAATATTTTCTGCTTCACGGAAAAAGAGCTGACCGCAAGACTGGTTACCCGTAAAGCATCCTTTGTAGACCATATTCATTTCAATGACGCAGCACTGGCACAAAATGATCTCTATATAGCCATTGTAGGATTTAGTATATTGGGACAGGAAGTATTTTCAGATACTGTAAGAAATACCCAGTTTGAAGGATGTAAGACGCATTACTATATTATCGATAAGGATCTGGATAATTTAGCCGGACCGTATAAGCACGAAAATCCGGGCTTGTTTGAAAACTATGATATCACCATGATCAATAAAGACTGCCGTTCATTAGGAGCTGTTTCCGTATTAAAGGATGCCCTCGATCAATTTGATG
This sequence comes from Erysipelothrix rhusiopathiae, assembly GCA_902772725.1. Lineage (GTDB taxonomy): Bacteria > Bacillota_I > Bacilli_A > Erysipelotrichales > Erysipelotrichaceae > RUG11795. The sequence goes on along the minus strand of CACYBS010000074.1, from coordinate 2,093 downwards.
TAGTCATGATCTGTATGAATAATGAACATGATAATGCCTCTTTAGCTTCCATCTGGGAAAGTATGACAAATCAAAGGTGTACCATTATTCAATGTTATGAAAATGAAGTGAAGATCTTTAATGATCTTTCAGAACCACAGGCTTTATATGGCTCGGATGTACTAATCACTAAGACAATTGATGACAGAGCTATGAAAGTAAATCAATTGTATTCAAATGATGTAAATATACAATCCGCATGGGAAAAGGCGGATGCCTTCAGCCGCCAGAGTTCAAGAGCTATGGCCGACTTTATCGATGTGTATAAAAAAATCATGGATAAGGTCCCGGAAGTCAATGATGAAGTATTGGAAAATCTTTCTAGGACCGAACATCTAAGATGGTGTGCGTTCCATTATACGAAGGGTTATCAAACAATGAATAAAGATGTCATCTCTCAAAGAGCAGCGCAAAGAAATGAACAGATTGAGAAACAGGGACATTCCGATATACGGATTACGGTAGACCGTGTCAACAAGCTGCATGCCTGTCTGATTGATTGGGATAAGCTGGATGAACTCGATCAATTTGTATATCAGTTAACCGGTACCCAGACAAACTACAAAGAATTAGACAGACAAAATGTCCGTAATATCGAACATTTTATCAATTAGTTCATACGGACATTCTGTTTCACATAATCAATTTGCGACCATAATTCAGAATATTGAGAAGCGATTCTCTCATTTCCAAAATAAGCCTGCAGATCGGTCGGAAAACTTAAATAGTAGAAGCCATCTGCAGTGCTTCCTATATCCTGATAATCCGGAAGATATAAATAATCCTTCTTTTCACTGAAATTCAAAGAGAACAACAATCCACCTTTATATCCATCCATCTCCCAGGCATCCTTGCTGGCTTTATGATAGAAATAAACCTTATCATTATCTTCCACAACATCAATCTGGCCATCGTAGTCTAACGGCATAGAGATCACCGGACCTCTTTCAAAGGTATAGATAAGACTGGAGTCATCACGACTGATGGAATAAACCCAGGATACATTTTGATTGGAAGAAGTATCTATTTCCTCTTTTTTATCCGCCGTCTCATCCTTTGTCTCTTCTTTTTTATCTGCGTCCCGGTTATCTACTGTGGTCTCTACAATCTGCTGGTTGGGCTTGCTTTCACTCTGTCCTTTTGGTAAGAGCAAAAAGATGGCAATTCCTGCAAGCAGACAGACACCTAAGATCACCGGTAATATCGGAAATGCCTTCTTTTGAGGTTGTTGAGAAGATGCGTTTTCAACATCAATCTCTACTTCCCCTTTACAGTCTTCTAAAAAGGAGCAGGATTCAATTTTGTCATAGAAGCGATTTTCATCGCTGTAATTATATTTCAATATGCTCTGTTGGGCAGAGATCTGTAACTCCATGCCGGCAGGAATCTCTGTTTTTTCTAATATGATCGTTAAAAACGGTTTCTCTTTAGACAGGGCAAAATTGATCTCTCTTCTGCAGTTGGCAGAATTCATGGAATTCTCTGTCACGAAGGCAATAAAGGTATCCGACTTTATTAAGTGCTGGGCAATGTTTTCAGGCCACTCCGTTCCCGGTTCAATTCCTTCATCATACCAGATACGGTATCCCCGCTTCTGCAGCTGTTCTATTATTTGAAAAACCTTCTTACTGTCTTTATGTGCATAGCTCACAAAGATATACGGCTGATTTCCTTCATATGCTCTCATAATTATAACCTCGTTGTATATTTCTACTTCTATTCTATCTCAAAGAGCATAAAAAAAAACACCCTAAAGGTATTAAATATAAAATTGGTGCCTGACGGAATCAGATCTAAAAGTGTCATGGTTATCTTTCCGCTTATTTTTACCTCCGTTTTCTACAAAAACATCCAGACGAACTAGTTTTTACCGGTTCGTTTGACTGTTATGGAGAGATCGTTCGGACTCAATGTTTAAGCTTAAAAAAGCAGGCTCCGATTATGGAACCTGCCTTGTATGGGTAACCTGGTGCCCGAGGCCGGACTCGAACCGGCACGGTATCGCTACCGGTGGATTTTGAGTCCACTGCGTCTACCAGTTTCACCACCCGGGC
>CACYBS010000073.1 GCA_902772725.1 Erysipelothrix rhusiopathiae | reverse complement strand
TCCATAACCTTTGTACAATTGACTTTCATTTCACCCATAAATTATAATGAACACATGGATGATAAAAACTATTTATACGAAGTACAGGATATAGAGATGGTAAAAAAGGCAACGGAGAATATGCCATGTCAGGAAGAAATCGAACTTTTATCCGATTTTTTTAAAGTCATGGGAGATTCAACCAGACTGCGCCTTTTGATGGCTTTGGAAAATGGCGAACTGTGTGTCAGCGATTTGTCCAACGTTTCCAATATGACCCGCTCTGCAGTATCGCATCAATTAAAAACCCTTAAAAACGCAAAGTTGATCAAGTCACGAAGAGATGGTAAAACCATTTATTATTCTCTGGATGATGAACATATTCATTCTGTTTTAAAGGTATCTTTAGAACATATTCAGGAAGAAGATTAAGTATGGATATTATTATTGCTCCTGCCAAGCAGATGCGCATTGTAGATGACTTTCCGCTTTCTTTATCAAAACCAATCTATATCGATAAAACGAAGGAACTGCTGGACCATCTTAAAAGTCTTGATTTTCAAGAGCTGAAAAAGGTGTTATCTGCTTCCGATAAGATTGTAAAACAGGCATATGATAATTTTCAAAATATGGATTTGGATAAAGACTTAAGCCCGGCTATTCTGGCATATAACGGAATCCAATATAAATATATGGCACCCAATGTCTTTACCGATGAACAATTTGAATATGTGAACAGACATCTGTATATACTTTCGGGATTTTATGGATTAGTAAAACCCTTAGATGGAATTGTAAATTACCGCCTGGAGATGCAGGCAAAATGTCCGTTTTCCCTTTATGAATTCTGGTCTTCCGATCTTGCCGATGGATTAACAGATCCTATTATCCTCAATTTGGCAAGTGAAGAATATGCCAAATGCATCCGTCCTTACAGAAAGCTTGTGGATGTCCGCTTTTTAGAAGAAGATCATGGAAAGCTGAAAGAAAAAGGCGTATATGCCAAAATGGCACGGGGTTCTATGGTCAATTATTTATCACAGATTCAGGCCAAGACTCTTGAACAGGTCAAACAATTTGATCAGCAGGGTTATCATTTCGATTCATCTTTGAGTGATGATGCTACAATTACCTTTATACGCAAAAAAACGGGATAAAATTAAAATCCCGTTTTTTAGTCTTGTTTATCCTCGTGTGAATTCCTGCGTCTTAAATCGATATTCAAGCGATTCGGTTTCGGCACATCACGATAAATCCTGAAGCAGACACCTTCCTCGGTATTAAAGCCTTCTACATTGTAGTTATTTGCCTTTGTGACCTTCTGTACAATGGATAAGCCAAGACCAAAGCGTCCGCCTTCGCCTTTTTCATACGGTCTGAATAATGATTCTATTCGCGATTCATCCATCTTTGGACCATCGTTAGAAATACGAAGATCATTTTCATGGACCTCGATTTTAATATAGGACTTCGCATAGCGGAAGGCGTTTTCCATAAGGTTTTCAATCGTTACCCGCCATGCCTCAATCAAACCATCAAAGAATACCTCTTCCACGTCCGTGATAATTTTAATCTCCGGTCGTATCACCGCTGCATTCAATACTACGGATTCGACAACTTCCTTCATATTGGTCACAACCCCTGATGCATCGCTTGCGATCAAATATTCGACACGGTTTAAGTATAGAAGATTATGTACTTTATCTTCTAAGCGCTGGGCATTGTCCAAGATCACATCAACACTGGATTCCAGTGTACCGTATGGATAAATGCCATCCTTGATTGATTCCGAATAGCTCTTGATCGTCGCAATCGGCGTTTTTAAATCGTGGGAGATGTTGTGCATCATTTCTTCCTTGGACTTCTGCTGACGGTCCAATTCTTCTTTCATGGATACCAGCGCATTGGCCACTTCACCGATTTCATCTTCACGGTTAATGTACAGTTCGACTTCTTTTCCCTGCTTAATCTGTTCTATATAGTTACGGATTTGATTCAATGGATGAATCACAGAGAATACCCATATAATCATAATCACAATAAAGATGAAAAAGGCAAGAATCGTTCCATAAACCGCAGTATCGATCAAGGAAGTTCTCAAGGTCTGCGGATAGGTATCATTCATAAAGCTTGCCAAGACGATCTTGCCATCTCCATTATCGCATTTTCTTAAGCAGTAAAAGTAAGACACATCTGAGAACATCGTTGTTCCCTGAGAGAAGTTATGCTGCCCTTTCAACATATACTTCGCTTCTTTTTTTAGGAAGTTGATCATCTCGGTTTCGCCCTTGTCACTTTTATCCGCAAGGTTCAGTAACTGAACAGAATCAGGTGTAATCAACAAATTACTTTGAATCGGGTCTTTGGCGGCGTATTGGTATAAATCCAAAGAAGTCTCCGTTTCCGACTCCAATATCGCGACAAGCGGTTCCTGACGATTCACAATCATCGTAAACATTTGGGATGAAATCATCTCATCTACACTATCACTTAGATAAAAGAAGAAAAAGATGATAAAAAAGCCAAGAAACAGCAGAATTATTACTAATATCTGCTGTGTTAATGACATCTTTTTAAATAAATGCGGTTTGCGGTTCATTTTATCCTAACCGATATCCGTATCCATAGATTGTATGGATATTCAAATTCGGAAGTTTTTTGCGAAGTCTTCGTAAAGTATCATCCACAACACGATCACTTCCGTAATAGTTTTCATCCCATACATTTTCTAAAATCTTATCTCTTGAGAACGCAATTCCTTTATTTTTGATAAACATCATCAATAAATCGAACTCCTTAGTAGTAAGTTCAATTTCCGTGTTATCCGCATAAATCTTACGCTGCTCTTCATCCAGTTCATAACCATCAATGGATATGCGGCTGTTCTCATCACGATAAGCACGCTTAATAATGTTGTTGACACGAAGAACCATTTCCTTTGGTGAGAATGGCTTTGTGATATAGTCATCACAGCCCTTCTCCAAGCCAATGATACGGTCAAATTCCTTGTCACGTGCTGACATAAAGATAATCGGAATTTCCGGGCCCTGGAGACGAATTTCTTCCAAAAGATCAAATCCGGATTTGTCATCCAGCATAATATCCAGAATCCATAAATGTACATCATCATCCTGTACATGGGCACTGGCATCTTCATAGGTATAATAGGAGCGAACTTCGTATCCTTCTTTTCTCAGATATTGCGCAACAAGGTTATTGAGATCCTTTTCATCTTCAACAACACATATTACTCTTTTCATTCCATCAATCCTTTCTTAGTATCCTTTCTTTTCGATAAAATCGACAACACGGGATACATATAAGTCACAGAGCTCATCAGACTTTGCTTCAACCATGACACGTACAAGTGGCTCTGTTCCGCTTGGTCTTACAAGGATTCTTCCTTCATTTCCAAGCTCTTCACTTACTGAATCAATTACCTTCTTTAATTCTTCATCCTCTAATGCTTTCTCTTTATCATTGACCTTAACATTCTTTAAAAGCTGCGGATAAATGAACAATCCTTCGGATAATTCCTGAATTGTCTTTC
>CACYBS010000072.1 GCA_902772725.1 Erysipelothrix rhusiopathiae | reverse complement strand
CCAGGATATACGTTCCTCTGCATCCGGTAACGCAGTTTGAAGGATGGAACGGATTTCGTTCAGCTTTGGTTGAACTGCTTCATCCTGTGCTGCAATATATTCATCAATTGTCTGTGGTTTCCCACAAAAGTGCGGCTGATCTATTCTGCTGAATTCTCTACCGCATTTAGGACATTTCCATTTCATATTAATACCTCACTTACCAAATATAAGGAATCACTTTATTTTTTACTTTCTGTTTATATTCCTTATAACCTTTTAATCCTTCTTCTAAGACCTCTTCCTCATTTTTGATTCGTTTTGCGATAATCGGAATGTACACCAACAGAATCAGAAAAGAAATCGGTGAATCCAGTACAAGTCCCATTGAAAGAACTAGAATCAATGTAGCCGAATACATTGGATGACGAATAATCCCATATAACCCTGTATCAACAACCTTCTGGTTTTCCTGCACCTCTACGGTTCTGGATAAATATGTATTTTCCCGCAGTACTTCACCAAACATGGCATATGATGCCAAAAATAAAACAATCCCAAGATAAACAACCCACTTTGGAAAATGCATCCAGTTAAATCTATAATTGAATCCTGCCGTGATGAAAGCCACAAGAAACATAATGCCGCTTAAGGCAATGACCGTTTTTTGATCATTCTGTTCTTCTTTTGCGTTTAAGCGCTTCTTGAGTAACTCCGGATTATAGATCATCATGATGATACCGGCTATAAACATCGGAATAAATAAGATAGCCATCAAGATCCATCCGTTTGGATAATGGATCGTTCCGGCAGGCACAAACAAAAGTAAGCCCATAAGTATAATTCCGGATATAAATTTTATAATCGCCTGTAAAAATAGTTCCTTTGTCACAATAAATACCTCTTACCTACACTATAACAAATTCGAGCATAAAAAAACTTGTTGATTTCAACAAGTTCATTATTGATTCTCTTTTTCAAAATGTTTCATACACCACGGAAAAATAAATGCGATATAGAACATCTGTACAAAACTTGTAATGACAGTTCCGGCAGGACCTGCAATCCATCCCTTAATTGCCGTCATAAGAATTAAGCTGACAACATAATATCCCAATAATCCAAATGTAATGCGGGTTACTCTTGTCAACATGGAAACATCGGTAGAAAAGCTGACATATTTCTTTTCTAAGATCCATCCAACTAAGAAGGCTGCACACCAGCCTACCGCTTTAAAGGTGTCATTAGCCATCTTCATGCCATCCACCAATAGATTTCCATTGGCATCGTAATCCATCGGATAGGATTTTGTAGCTGCATAAATCGCAACCGCAACCGTCAGCCCAACACCAATGCCAACAACCCACATTTCCTTTTCCGGATGAGTGCTGATCCAGTTCATCAATTTGATCGTAAGCCACATCACAAGCACTCCCACAATACCGCCCACAAGAATATCCTGCGGCGTATGTACACCAAGATAAATACGGCTGAATGCGATTAAAACCACAACAAGCCCAAACACAATACGTAAACCTTTGGGAAGCTCTTTTCTTAGGGCACTGCCGCCAAATACCGATGCTCCGTTCATCGTATGGCCACTGGGAAAAGAATAGCCGGTGGCGGTGGTTATAGAATTACCGTAAGGAATAATGCGAGGATCACGAACCCATGGCCGATACGCACAAACCGTAACCTTTAAAAATCCGTTGGCGATTCTGTTTCCACTCCATCCCATCAATATATAGGTTCCAAATTCCTTACTGATAGCCCAATACAGCACTGCCATAAGCACAAGCACAGTATTGATTTCACCAAAAAATGTCATCTTATTTAAAAAATCAGCTAAGATGGCACCGGCTCCGTTCCTAAATTCCTGCAGAAATAACAGTATATATCCATATTTCTACCTCCTAAAGCTAAATAATATGATAGTGCTGCAGTGCTTTGATAATGCCATCCTCATCCACAGAAGCTGTAATATAATCAGCCTCAGCTTTTAATGAATCGGATGCGTTTCCCATCGCTACACCAATATAAGCAAAGTCTACCATATCTATATCATTATCTGCATCCCCAAATGCCATAATTTCATTCCTTTGGATTTGAAAATATTTACATATCTGCTCCATACCGTTTACTTTCCCGGACGCTGCAGGAACAAGATCGGATGCGTACGCATTCCATTTGGATTCTTTACATCCGGGCAGCTGATTCACCAATTTCTCAATCTCTTTAGAATTTGAAAAGACTGTTGCACCAAATAGCTTTTCTCCTTGATAAGCTCCCAAATCCGGAACCGGTGTATGGATTGATTTTTGTGTTTGAATCACTACATCATCTACATAATTGATATACAGTTCCTGATTATTTATCAATACAATAGGTATTTCTTTCTT
>CACYBS010000071.1 GCA_902772725.1 Erysipelothrix rhusiopathiae | reverse complement strand
TACGAATCAATCAACATCGTTTATAATCGAGGCGCATAGATAAAACATCGAACGCCCCAGCCATATTACCTGTCCGGGAGATCAGCAATCGACAACACATGATGCAGTTTTCTTTCCAAGATCCGTTACGTTTCATCTTCAACACCTCCTTTTCATTTGACAGTCATACTATAAACTAATTTGAACCTATTGAAAATTATTAGAATTTTATATTTTGTTATAAAATGGTTTTATAACAAAATGAATTAAAAAAAAGCTGCCGCAGCAGCTATCTAGTATCCTAATGTACGATTTACCGTATATTTTAACGGCTTATCCAATGCGATATTTTCAATATTTTCACAGAACATATCTACGATTTTCTCACGTGTATAGCGAACTGTCTGATTGCCTGCCACATGCGGAGTAATAATCAGATTTTTCGTTGTCCATAACGGAGAATCTGCCGGCAGAGGTTCTGTTTCAAATACATCTAAGGCAGCTCCTGCCAGATGCTCAGAATTTAGTGCTTCGATCAATGCCTTTTCATCAACGCTGTTACCGCGGCCTACATTGATAATGTAGGAGCCCTTTGGCATTAATGATAAAGTATGTTCATTGATGATATTTTTTGTGGCCGGTGTACCCGGTAAGCTCATGGCAAGAATATCCGTATCCGGTAATACTTCCTCTAATTTGGAAATTGGATATATTTCATCATATACTTCTTCTTTGGAGACACCGCTGCGATTTACGGCAACAATCTGTTTTGGTTCAAAAGCTTTGATCCGTTTGGCATAATTGGTTCCGATATCCCCTGCTCCAAGTACGGTCACGCGGGCATCCTTAATGGAAATCTGCGGCACTGGTTTATGCCACTCATGTTTTACAGAGCTTTCAAAATAAATAGGCATTCCTCGGATGATCATCAATGTCTGCATCACCATATGCTCGGCAAGCGTTAACCCATAGGCTCCGGAAGAATTTGTCAAGAAACACTCAGCCGGTAATTTTTCCAATACAGCGGCAGGTACCCCTGCAGAAAATAAAGCCATCCATTTTAAATTCTTACATTTTTCAATCAATCCGGCATTGGTTGCGAATAAAATTTCTACCTCATCATCGGGCTCAAAATCATGTTGATTGGAATAAAAATCCACCTGATATCCATACTGTTTGGCCACATCAATCATTTTTTGATTCAACGGATCATCGACTTTTAAAAATACGGCAATTTTTTTCATATCTTATCTTCCTTCCTCTTTCTTTTATTTTATATGATTAATATCCTAATTTCCTGTTTACGATATTTTTTAACGGTTTATTTAATTCATAATTCTCTAAATTTTCACAGAAAATATCTACGATCATGCGATTGGCATGGATTTCGGTATGAGGTCCGGCAATATGCGGAGTAATAATCAGATTCTTAGTATCCCATAAAACAGAATCCTTATCTAATGGCTCTTGTTCAAAGACATCTAAGGCTGCCCCTGCCAGATGACCCCAATTCAATGCTTCAATCAATGCCTTTTCATCAATGCTGTTACCACGTCCTACATTGATGATATAAGAGTCCTTTGGCATCAATGACAAAGTATGTGCATTGATAATCTTATCTGTTTCCGGTGTTCCCGGTAAACTCATTGCCAAAATGTCGGTATGAGGTAATACTTCTTCTAATTTTGAAATCGGATATACTTTATCATAAACATCTTCTTGAGAGACACCGCTTCGATTTACGGCAATAATCTGTTTTGGCTCAAAAGCTTTGATCCGCTTTGCGTAGTTGGTTCCGATATCCCCTGCTCCAAGTACGGTAATACGGGCATCTTTAATGGATGTCTGTCCTATCGGCTTATGCCAAACATGTTTGATTGAGCTTTCAAAGAATACCGGCATACCTCTTAGAACCATCAATGTCTGCATGATCATATGTTCTGCGATAGTAATACCGTAGGCTCCCGAAGAATTTGTCAATAGACATGTTTCAGGAAGCTTTTTTAGTATTGCATCCGAAACTCCGGCAAAATACAGATGCATCCATTTTAAATTATGAGTTTTTTTAATCTGATCTACAGTATTTCCTATAAGAATTTCTACATCTTCATTGGTTGGATAATCCCTTTGATCCTGGTAAAAATCGACTTGGTATCCGTATTTTTTTGCAGCATGAACAAGCTTTTCTTTCTGCTCATTGCCCAGCTTCATGAAAACTGCGATTTTTTTCATATTGTGTATTTCCTTCATGATTATTATACGCAAAACCTCATAAAATCCGTTATAATATGCACATGAAAATTTGGATCACAAGACACGGGCAGACCCGTTTAAACAAAGAAAAACTAATGCAGGGATTAACGGATGAACCTTTAAATGAAACAGGTATTATGCAGGCAAAAGAAGCCCGTGAAAAGATTGGAGATATTCAATTTGATGCGGTATATGCCAGCCCGCTTCAAAGAGCCATCGTAACCGCATCGATTATCGGAAATGTAGATATCAATGATGTGATTATCGATAAGCGAATCATTGAAACTGACTTTGGAGTTTATGAACAGAAAAAATATACATCCATGGGTTTAAAGATGTCTCTCTATTGGGCATTACCGGAAGTTTTCAAAGCGCCGGAAAGTGTAGAGACAATCGAATCCATGACTTCAAGAGCCCAGTCATTTTTAAAAGAAATTGAATCCAAACCCTATGAGAATGTATTAATTTCCTGTCATGGCGGCATTATGCGTGCATTATGTGGATATTTAATGGATAAGCCTAACGGTATCTATTGGAGACCGAAACCTCATAATTGTGAGATACGAGTATTTGAATCCATCAACGGCAAACATTCCTTTATCGAAAGCTATAAATAAAACCAGTCCTTTTAAATCATCGGACTGGTTTTTCACATCATTATTTCTTTTTTAACCGTATACAGAAATCACACTTATCTCCCCCGGTTCCAAGTGTTGTCGTTCTTGAAAACTCAATACCCGGTAAATGTCCATACGTATATTCATCATTGATGCAATATATTTTGGTGAGTTCCGGAGTACCCAATTCCGTAAAATATGTATGATAAGGACACTCTACAATATCCATGCGATATTCATCTTTTTTCTTTGGATAAAACACGTTTTTAAAACCGGCCTTGGGACCGAACATCTTCTTGCTGATGGGATCCCAGATCCATAAAAAGAAGCGTTTAAATCCGGGAATCCTTGTCATCTTTTTGATAAAATTGCCCATCTTTTCTGATTTCGCCCATGATTTATCGGATATTGCGTTATACCCTATCGTTTCATCCCCTGTTACTTCTTTACATGCCAATTGAATCGCAGCTGAAGGAAGGATAAATGACAAATGCATATTGAATGCCCTGGGAGGATTTGGATATTTCTTTTCCAAAGAAGAAAGGATTTCTTCCGCCCGACTCCATATTTCATTTGCCTTTTCTGTTCCTACTTTGTTGATCAAAATATCTTTTATATCCGATTGTTTATCTAAATTCATTATTTCCACCTACATCCCAGATTTCATTTACCCAGTTGAGTATTTCTTTTTTCATATCTTCTCTGTCTTTTTGACATTCTTTAGGATATCTTCGCTCCTGCTTAAATGCCCATTTATAAATCCATGGCAATTTAGTGATGGCTGCATGACTCATATACTCGTAGGCAATATGTTTATGAGGATACGGAAAACTCATTTCTGTAAGTTTCTTTTCCATATACGCAGCACTTTCAAAAGATGGCCATACGGCATCATGCTTCGAAGAAATCATCAAAATCGGTGCCTTGATCTTTTCAATCGGAATCAATGTATCCTCAGTGACATCTTTATCCCCGTTAAAGGTGATAATATGTAATTCCTTTTCCTTTTTTATCATGGAAAGAATATTGAAATGACGTGACTTATACGGTGCATAAGGAATCTGTTTACCACGATATGACCAGCAGGAAGTATTGGATGGACCTTTGTTCTTGCCGGAACCGGATAAGCCTTCACTGATAAAATGCGATGGAACTCTTGCGATGACACAGGAAATATCCGGAAACATCGAAGCTGCTAAAAGAGCCATTTCACTTCCCTTGGAAGTTCCGTCAATTCCTACTTTTTCATGTCCTTTCTTCTTAAGCCAGTCTATCGCTCTTTCTACATATTCCACCGGAACACAGGACAAATCCGGTGAAGTCTGTTTAGTTTTAAACAGGGCAAGAGCTAAAGCCGGCATGCCATGTTCATGATAAAATTTGGCTTCTTTTTCTGTTAAAGACATACCGCCGTTAGATCCTGACATCACAATGATTACTTTATCTTTTCTTCCGTTTCCCGGATACAGAATTCCTTCAAAGCCTTCTGTCTGTACTGATATTTTTTCCATATTTATCCCTTTCTAAAATATTGAAAATAATAATGCCGTTATAAAACTTCCAATCACAATCTTCACACATTGTTTCAACTGTTGTGAACGGTTATAACCAAACTGTTTCCATCCTTCACATCCTTCCGTTTCCGGAAAGTAATGTTGAAAGAAATGGCTCTTTGTCAAAAGAAAATAATCTAAACACACTATATCAAATATTTTTATAATAGCGCCCATAGTAAAGAATCTTTGAAAAAACTGCCAGAAAGTAAAACCATGTCTTTTGCCATCGATCCCCCCATATATAAATAAGGCAATATATCCCAGGATAAAACCGATGAAAATGAACCAACCTACAATTCGCTTAAAGGTCATAGGCTGGTTTTCCAGCCTTGGTTTTAGCTTTTCCTGCACATCTTTTGGAAAATAAGTGATCAATAAAGGGGTTGGTAATGTTACAGTGATTCCCCATATTCCTAAGAATAATAAAATACAACCTGCGATTGATAATAATATTGTCATATATATACTCCATTGGTTAGTTTATTCTAACTTTAGTTTAGCACTACTTATCCGTTCGCTCAATTGTTCTATATCTAATATAAAAAAGTTCGAATTCGTCTTGTACGACAATTTCGAACTTCTAAATAACTTATGCCCACACAAACCAGATAAACAGATATCCTACTGTGACTGCTGTTAAGGTATAAGGAAGACCGATTCGCATGAATTCCTTAAAGGATACTTCATAGCCTTCTTTTTTCAACATACCTACCGCCGTAATATTGGCAGAGGCTCCGATCGGTGTAATATTTCCACCTAAGGTTGCCCCTGATAATAAGCCAAAATATAAAAGATACGGTTCAATTCCTAACGTTGTAGTTACGGCAGTAAGTACCGGTAACATCGTGGCAACATAAGGGATATTATCCACAAAGGCAGAAATCAATACGGATCCCCATACCACAATCGTATACAGTAAGAAGATATTATTTCCACCAAACTTAACAATTAAAGCCGCAAAGTCATCAATAATACCCACATTGGTAAGACCGCCGATGACTGCAAATAAACCAACAAGTAATCCTAATGTTTCAAAGTCAAGACTTTGAAGAGCAGCTAATGTATCACTTGTACTTCTCTTTTTACCGCAGTCAATGATCATCATAAATACGGCTAATATACAGCAAATAGCTCCATTGGTGATATCCGGTGTATTTGGCATAAAGGATGCCGTAATTAAACATCCCACCATCAGCAGTAACATAATAGTCGGAAGTAAATCATGTACCGGCGTTCTGTCATGAGAATCTACCGGTTCGGTTTCCTTACGGAATAAATACATCATAACCGGAATTGTTGCCAATGCACCGAGTTCAACCGCAAAGAACATACCCGGTCTTCCTTTCATCCAGAAGAAATCCATGAAATTCATATGCGCATAGTCACCCAGCATAATGGAAGTTGTATCACCTACTAATGTGGCGGCTCCTTGTAAATTGGAGGATACCGCAATAGAAAGAATCATTCCTACCGGATTTTTATTCAACTTCTTACAGATCGCAATACCTACCGGTGCTACCATCAATACCGTTGCCACATTATCAATAAAGGCTGAAATAACCCCCGCAAACAAAGACATGATGATAGTTACCCACATAACATTCTTCGATTTACTCAACAGAATATCTGCCAATAAATTTGGCATCTTGGACTCAATAAAATAGTAAACCAGAATCATCGTTCCTGAGATCATCAATAAGACATTCCAGTTAATTGTTGCCATTAAACTGCTAAATGGCAGGATCCCTGAAACAAGAAAAATCAATCCTACACCCAGGGCATAGAACGGCCTGTATTTAGGCTTGGTGATCATCAAAACATACATCAAAATGAATAAAACCAATGCGAATATCTTCATAAACTTCCTCCTATCCTCAAGATATTCGGTTGTGATGAAAATAAAAAAGACTACCATCACAACACAAAAAAGCTGTGATAATAGTCTTGCATCTTTGAACGTATCCCGGGGATATTCCCGTACTGACGAAATATGTTACGCGATTGCGTTAGCTACTCCCTACTACCGATATTTAATCTGCCACATTAATTTCTTATCATCAAGATTAAGTGGACTAAACATTGTTTCGGATATCCGCAATTTTTATCAAAATTCTATCTGTCAAAAATTCCAATTTGGCAGACTTAAGCCGTTTTGTCTGCCATTTGGCTGTCTTATTCCATTTAGTCTGCCAAAATCATCGAAAATGCCCTAATTTCTGACAAAAAAAAGCGGATTTTGTCCGCTTATTACATTCAGTTAAATACTGACTCCCGATATGATAACATTCAGCACCAAGCCGATCACTACAGCTATGACCATAAGACAGGCCGGAAGCCATTTCTTTTTACCGGTTATATCCTTTCGTGTGCTATTTCTGCAGATATTCGCAATTTGTGTACCCATAAACGCCCAGAAAACCAACATGCAGATATGTTCTAAGAAGACCGTAAAGGCAGATTTCTCATAATTTAAAAACGCAAAGACAGTACGGAAAATCAGATAATCCATCATTCCTGACTGCAGGAAAAGATAGAAACCATAACCCGCAATGATACATGATGCAATAGAAAGGATTGTCTTTGTTCGATCGGATAATTTCCACCTTGCGATCATCATCGGTATATGTAACCCTAGATGAAGCCCCATCAGCACAAACGACCAATGCGACAAACTTAGATGCAAAACCCTTGCCGTAGATACCGGAATGATGCCATACAAAAACGGTACTGCATGTCCGCTCATGGCCATACCGCAAAGTGCTGTCAGCACAAAAGATGCCATCAATAATACATTAACTATGGTTTGAGAAATACGATACAGATTATACCTTCCCTTAAATAAGGCACCATACCAGCGTCTGTTTAAAATTTGATGAACAACCACAAGAACGGTCATCGCCATACCAATCCACTCATGTAATGTAGCACCGGTAATCTGATAAGCCATCAAACATAAAAGAAGGATGGTCATTCCGATATCCACAATTCTTCTAAACATCATCGAATGTTTCTTCATAGACCATCCTCCTTTATATTTACTTATTCATTTTGGCACAATCGCCAACTTTATCCCCTGTCACAAAATATTCATATGTCGGGAATTCAAACAATACCGGTTTGAATGTGTGATAATTAATTTTTCCGTTTTCATTTAATACAGCTTCATCAGCATACGTCGCAACGATTTTGCAGAAAAAATGATCAAAATTTTCCAGTTTATAATTTCCGTCAACTTCACATTCAATGGATACTTTTGCATCATTGATTAAAGGTGCTCCGTTTTCTCCCATTGTCCATTCGAATGCTTCTGACTTATCCACTTTATTTCCGCTGATTGTTCCCATCTTGTCAGCTTTTGCAAGCCATGATTCATCCACAACATTGACAGACAATTTCTTGTTCTCACGAATACCTTTGTTGATATAGTGTGCCTGTACAAGAGATACCATCAGGTGACTGTGTGCTACAGTTCCTGCATGTGCCACAAGTGTCCATGTTGGCTTGTCATTTACCATTGCACCAACAACGATGACCGGGCATGGATATAAAGCAAGTACCGGTCCAATGTT